>DATMBI010000121.1:0-10046 GCA_035559375.1 Gemmatimonadaceae bacterium
CTACCGCGTCAGTGTAGACCCGCTGGAGACAGCGGTAGCGTCCAACTGAATGCGACGGCCGCGGCAACAGCGCCGCGGCCGTCGAGCTTTTGCGAACAGCGTTGGGGTAGGAGAAACTAGCCCAACAGTCGGCGCATCGATCTCACATCGTCAGTACAGATTCCGTCGACACCCACCTCCAGCAATGCCGAAGCATCGCTCGGGTCGTTGACTGTCCATGCGATCACGCGGCCGCCGGCCTGCCGTACGCTGGCAACTAGATCCCGATCCACGTTACTCGCTTCTTGCCAGTAGTCAGTAGCGCCCGTGTCGCGCAGCACGGCAGCGGGGTCGACCAGACGAGCTACTAGGAGCACGCCGCAGGGCAGCTTCGGTTCAAGTAGATGCAAGCGTTTGACGGCTAGATGGTCGAAGCTATGGACAGCGCACCAATCGCTGTGGTCTCGTAACAGGTTTGCCACCAGAGATTCGACTCCCTTGGCCTTGATTTCCACGTAGAGACGAGCCCTGCGATCCACTGCAGCCAACACGTCGTACAGAGTCGGGAGGCTGTCCGCGTCACAGCCAGCCGACCTCAAGTCGCGCAGCGCACTACGGGAAAGGGAAACCCTGGTACCTCCAGGAGTCGTGACTTCGGCATCATGGTGTACCACGAGTGTCTGGTCTGCTGTGGCGCGTACGTCCAGTTCCAAGGCGTGCGCACCAGCTTCCACCGCCCGCAGGAAGCCAGATATGGAGTTCTCTGGAGCTTCCACTGGGATACCCCGATGTCCTATCAGCTCGGTCATGGCACAACCTGCGTGGCGGTAACCCACTCGGCCGCTGTAGTATTGGGGAACTCGAAGACAACGTAATAGCTGGACTTAACGTAGCGAACGGTTCAAGCGTCTCTAGGTGTGATCGAGAATGGGTGAGGATCCGAGCCGCCGTGGGGAAGCGGACGACCAGGTACTGATCGCTCGCTGGCTCGGGGGGGATGAGCGGGCGGCGACGGTCCTCGTAGAACGGCACGCGCCTGCACTGGCCCGTTACGTGGCGAGCCTAGGCGAGCACGAGTCGGTCGAGGAGGTGGTACAAGACACCTTCGTGAGGGCCTTCGGGTCTTTCGAATCGTTCAGGGGTGAAAGTAGCCTGCGAACCTGGTTGTTCACTATCGCACGGCGCCTGGTGTTGGATCGACGCAGAGCGGCGCGGCGCCGTAGGGACGTGCTATCGGTGGAGGAGGCTGACGCAGTTACGGAGTACACGGCGTTGGATACTATGATCGCGGACGAAGCTCAGCAGCGCGTCCAAGAGGCGGTGAGCCAGCTGACGCCTACGCAGCGCGAGGTTTTTCTGCTGCGCGTGAACGAAGGATTGTCGTACCGCGATATCGCCCGAATAGTGGGAACAACCGAAGGGGCCGCGCGAGTGCACTTCCACAACGCGCTCCGCTCGGTCAAAGAGAGGCTCTATGTCTGAGTGCACCAATACGGCTGTTCGCGAGCTACTACCGGAATATCTGGCTGGCAAGCTGGGTGTGGAGAGCATGCTAGTAGACCGGCACCTGCGCGAGTGCGACGAGTGTTCGGCCGATCTAGCACTGATGCAACTCGTAAGAGCGACGTACTCCAAGGTCCCGGAGGTGGATGTCTCCCGTATCGTGGCCTCTATCCCACCGCGATCTCGAAAGTCTGTGACGGGCGGCCGCTACAGGAGCACGATGTTCCAACTGGCTGCCGCGCTGACTTTTGTGCTCGTCGGAGGGTTCTCGCTCGTCATCGCGCGCTCCTACACGGGCGGCAACGGCTCTGCGGTACGAACAGTGGCACAGGTAGATAGCGATGTCGCGTTGAGTGGGACCTCCGGAATAGCGTTCGGTATCACATTCGGTGGCGGCTTGGAGGATATCGATCCCGACGACCTGGAAGCACTCGTGAAGGCTATAGATGCTCTGGAGCCGGCACCGCCAGCCGAACCACCCGATCTCGTCGGCGTGGCGGACGCGCGATCCGGAGATTCCTGAGGATCAGCAAATGAGACGATTTCTGGCGATAGCGTCGCTCCTTTTTCTCGCAGCCGTGCCGCTCTCTTCCGATGCGGTGGCGCAGGAGCGCCAAGCGCGGTCCAGGAGCGACCGGGCAGTTCTGGAGCGCCAGTTCCGAGAGCGGCTGGCGTCGCTAGTGAAGTCCCGGCTCGGACTGAACGACGAACAGATGCGCCAGCTCAGTGAAGTGAATACCAAGTACGAGAAGCTGCGCGCGGACCTGGTGCGGCGCGACCGCTCTAACCGCCTGGCGTTACGTTCGGAACTGATGCAGAAGTCGAACCCGGACCACGAGCGAGTGAACCAGCTTCTGCTGGAGGCACGCAAGCTGGCCAGAGAACGACTGGAGCTCAGCGAAGCTGAACAGGACGAGTTGGCCAAGTTTCTCAATCCGGTCCAGCGAGCCATTTACCTCGGGATGCAGGAGCAAGTGCGCATGCAGATAGAGCGGCTGCGTGGTATGCCTCCTCTCTTCGAGGACAGTGGATTCGGTCCCAGGGGCCGTGGCATCAGGCGACCGCCAGACGGCCGCTAGTGTCCGTGCGATCTCTATGAGCGCAGGCCGCCCCACCCGTTTACTGTCCCGTAGGGCGGCGTTACATTGCGCCACGCGCCCGGGTGGCGGAACTGGCAGACGCAGCGGACTCAAAATCCGCCGGGCTTCGGCCCTTACGAGTTCGAGTCTCGTCCCGGGCATCGTCTCCCGAGCCTAACGCTGCAGCGGTGGCTGCGACTGGGCGGCAGCCTTGCTCTGCGTAACCGGCCTTCCTTAGGTTTCGCCCTGAAACATGGGGCGAGCCCCTGTGGCCCGTCGCAAATCGATACCGCTACAGCCGCGATGCCAGTTACGATTGCTGCAACACAGGTCGACCCAGCGGATGTAAGGACCACACTACTCGCGCTGCTCCTTCCAGCTGCATCCCAGCTGCCGGCTGCTCTGCGGAGGCTCGATCGCCGAACCGGAGGCGTGCTGTCCGCCCTGACGAGAGAACGAGACTTTTCGGGAGCTCGCGACGAGACGCTGCACATAAACGGTGTGGTAGATGGGCCGCGCCGCATTCTGCTGGTGGGAATGGGTGAAGGGAGCCGAGACGCTGTTGCTGTGCGCCGCGCAGCCGCCCTCGCGGGCCGGCAAGCCCAGAAACTCGGCGTTCCAGACATGGCGCTCTGGACCCCACGGGCAGTTGCTGACGTGATTGAGCTCATGGCGGTCGGGGTCCAGCTGGGGTCCTGGGAGTACACGCAGTTCAAGAGTCAACCAGCTCCCCAGGAGCAGCGTCCTCGGCTCCAGAAGGCGACGTTGCTCGTTTCCGACGAGCGTCAGGCTGTGCACCCGCTGGAGACGGCAAGGGCGCTGGGGAAGGGTTACGAGTTGGCACGCCAACTGGCCATCATGCCCGGCAACGTTTGTACCCCTGACTACCTGGCTCAGGTAGCTCTAGAGCTGGCGAAGCGGCACGGTATGAAGGTAACGGTGCTGGGCCGGCACGAGATGGAACGCGAAGGGATGGGCTCGTTTCTCGCCGTTGCTCAGGGCACGCCGCAGGAACCGCGTCTGGTGACGCTCGAATACCGCCGTGGCCCGCGTAATCAGGCGCCCCTCGTTCTCGTCGGTAAGGGACTGTGCTTCGATACGGGAGGAATATCGCTCAAACCAGCAGAGCGCATGGAGTTCATGAAGTACGACATGTCCGGAGCTGCGGGCGTGATCGGGGCGATGGAGGCAATAGCTTCGGCGGGCCTCAAACTCAACGTTGTGGGAGCCTTCGGCGCTACGACCAACATGCCGTCGGGCACCGCGATGAAGCCGGGCGATGTCGTGAAGGCCTCTTCGGGAAAGTCGATCGAGATAATCAACACCGACGCCGAAGGGCGGCTGGTCCTGGCAGATGTGCTCCACTACGTCAAGCGCTTCCGGCCTAAGGCGGTCGTTGACGCTGCGACCCTTACTGGAGCCTGCGTGGTTGCCCTCGGTGAGCGACTGAGCGGTGTTCTGGGGAATGACCGGCAGCTAGTGCGCAATGTGCTCGAGGCTGGCGCACAGATCGGAGAGCCCGGCTGGGAGCTGCCGCTCTGGAAGGACTACAAGGAGCAGATTCGCTCCGACATCGCGGATCTCAAGAATACCGGAGGGCGCAACGCCGGTACGATAACAGCGGCCTTGTTTCTCGAAGCGTTCGTGGAATACCCCTGGGTGCACATAGACATTGCCGGTACCGCTTACTCCGAAAGCGATCTCGTATTTCTCCCGCGTGGACCCACCGGTGTTCCGGTGGGTACGTTCGTCCAACTCGCTAGGGGGAGGGCTAGCTGAGGGACGCGAAGCAGTGGCGGCGAACCTGGCTGCTGTCGGCTGTTACCTTGGCCTCCGCTGTGCGAGCCGTTGGAGCGCAGGACACGACAGCGGTTAGGCGAGACACGGCACCACAGCGTGACAGCTTGGTCCAGCAATCGGCTCGTACCGGGAGTGCCAGAGCCGATTCGATCAAGGCGCCTTTGGCGAGAGCTGAAGCGCCAGCCTGGTCTGTGCCCGGCTCCACCTCGAGTTGGAACCGCGACAGCGTCTTTTCAAGTGGCGCCCATATGCTTGGTGAGCTGATCGAGGCGGTTCCTGGTGTTACGGTCTTCAGGACCGGATGGCTAGCCTCCCCACACCTCGCCGCGTACTTAGGCAAACTGGGCAGGGTACGTGTTTTCTATGACGGCGTTGAATTGGATCCTCTAGATGCTCGCGCTGGCGGCACCCTAGACCTCTCTTTTGTCGAAACATGGCCGCTGGAGGAGGTGAGGGTCGAGCAGGGAGCGGACGAGGTCAGGGTTCACTTGCGGAGTTGGCGCGTCAACAGCACCACGCCCGTTACACGCGTGGACATTCACACGGGCGACCTCGAGACGAACACGTACCGTGGTTATTTCGGTCGCCGCTTTCCTGCTGGCCACGCGCTGCAACTGGGCGCATATCAGTACGGTACCACGGACGTACAACACGGAGGCGACGCCGACCAGACTTCGCTTTGGGGCCGCGCCGGGTGGGCTCGCGGCAGGTGGAGTTTCGATGCCTCCATCTTGCGCGTTGGGCGGCAACGCGGCGAGCAGTCACGCGAGGGCCCTGGTACGCCGCTGCCGGCGCTGGACGCTGTGTCGAGCACCGCCTACGTCAGAGCGGGTTTCGGCGATCCAGACTCTGGCCCCTGGCTACAGGCCATCGCTGCCAGACAACAGTTCGCCATTCGGAAGCCGCCGATTACCGTGCTCGATACTATTCCTGGACCGGGTGGGGGCGGCCCTGGCGGTTCACCGGAGGAGCCGGACACCGTAACGGTAGCTGGCGACACCTTGCGATCAGCTCGCCAGTACGTGGTGGCCGGTGGGTTCGCTTTCGGCAGGCTACGGCTGTCGGGAACTGCTAGGGCACGGGAAAGGGACGGACACGTACGGCTCATTCCTTCCTTGCGAGCTACTGTGGCTGTGCAACGAGCAACTCTGGGAGCGTTCCTCGAGCGGCCGGATGTCGGGGCAGGCATGCGTGCGGAGTTGAACGCCCGGGTGCAGCCCATCTCGCCTTTGAGCCTGGAGTTGGTTACGGCGCGGTGGTTGGGTGGTGGAATTCCAGGGTTTACCGCATTCCGGGCTGGAATTGGAATTCGGGCTGGACGACTATGGATCGGGGGAGGGACGTTCAGCACAGATGCGGTTACATCGCTCGCACCGGTTCTCTTCGATACCAGTTTTCGCGCTCCCGCGGCCGGTCCAGTCCGAGGGATCTATGGCCTCGCGAGAGGAAAGGTGTTTCGCGATATCGGACTAGACTTCGTGGGACTGCGATACCAGGGCGCTGCACCCTTCCATCCGGAGTATCAGGTCCGCACGCGGGTGTACCTGGATTCGGACATGCGCCGGCGTTTCCCCAGCGGGAACCTACACATATTGATCGCTCTGAGCCACGAGTACCGAACCCAGATACCTTTTCCAATGGGCAACGGTGAGCTCTTTTCATCTCAGTATCGGACGTGGGGTCTCCAGGTCGAGGTACGTTTGCTCAGCGCAACACTTAGCTATCAATTCCGCAACTTCATGAACGAGGAGTTCGTACAGGTGCCCGGCTTTGCCATGCCCAGGCCAACGAATTTCTACGGGGTGCGCTGGGAGTTCTGGAATTGAGTTCGACCAACGTGCAGAAAGCTTCATGCAGAGGATGCGTTCGATTGACAAACATATTGTGGATTCATAGGTTAGCCGCCCGCACATGATCCGAAGCATGACGGGGTTCGGGACGGCAGAAGGGCTGCTGGGACAAGCGAAGGTTGCCGTAGACGCCAGGTCGGTAAACCACCGCTTTTTCAACCTCACCCTACGCCTGCCATCCGAATTGAGCCGCTGGGAGGCTGAGGTTCGAGAGATAGTGAGGCGCCACGTGAGCCGTGGACATGTAACGGTTGCTATACGTCTAGAGCGTGATTCGCTTGGCGCGGTAGTGGTGGACGAGCAGCGATTTGCCAGTTACGTGGAGCTGCTGAGGCGCTTGCGAGAGCGATACCGACTGGCTGGTGAGGTGGACTTGGCAACCGTTCTAGCCTTGCCCGACGTGTTTACCAGCGCGGCGTTCGGCGACGAAGTACAACAGGGTCTCGTGAGGCTGGTGGAGTCGGCGCTCCGGGCCATGAATAGGTCGCGGGAGAGTGAGGGTAGAGCGCTTGCTAGCGCAATCGCGGAACACGTCGCGAAGGTCGAAGCCGCTCTAGAGCGTATCGAGAAGAGAGCACCGGAACGTCTGGTGGAACAGAGGGATCGTCTGCGTGAGCACGTACGTCAACTTGCATCCGGCGTGGCTATCGACGAGCAGCGACTTGCGTTAGAGATCGCGCTACTGGCGGAACGCTTGGACGTGACCGAAGAGGCTACTCGACTGCGGACCCACGTCGCCGCGTTCCGCCAGGTTTTAGACGCCGAGCGGGGAGAGCCAGTGGGTAAACGCCTCGGATTTCTGCTCCAAGAGATGCTCCGGGAAACCAACACGCTGGGTGCAAAGGCTTGCGATGCGTCGATAACGGGCGAGGTGATCTCCATAAAGGAGGAAATAGAGCGCATTCGGGAACAGGTGGAGAATCTCGAATGAACCCGTTCCCCCTGATCTTGTCCTCGCCGTCGGGCGGTGGCAAAACTACCATCGCGCGGATGCTCCTGGAGCGAAGGAACGACGTCGGTTACTCCGTTTCGTGCACTACTCGGCCGCCACGAGAAGGGGAGATCGACGGCCGCGACTATCACTTTCTCACCATGGAAGAATTCGACTCGCTGCGCGCGCGCGGGGAGTTTGCGGAGTGGGCGAGGGTGCACGGCCATTACTATGGCACACTACGGCAGGAGGTGGAACGGGTCCTTGCCAGTGGGCGGCACGTGATTCTCGCTATAGATGTGCAGGGAGCGCGTCAGCTCGCTGCTCGATTCGCGGAGGCGGTGCTGGTGTTTCTTCTGCCGCCGTCCATACAAGTGCTACTCGAGCGCTTGGGGCGCCGGAACACCGAGAACCCCGAGGAGCTTGTCCGCAGGATGCGCAATGCACGCGAGGAGCTGCGTGCTGCAGTTTCTTACCATTACGTAGTGGTCAACGACGACTTGGAGCGCACCTATTCCCGGGTGGCCTCGATCTTGGAGGCTGAGGAGGTCCGCCATGCGCGGCTCCCGGATCTGAGCACCAGGGTCGCACGGTTGGTTGAAGAACTAGACCAGCGTATATTGAATTTGTCCCGTTCGAGATAATGGCTATATGCAGGTTTTTACCCCTGAAGACGTTACAGCTCACGCTCCCAACAAGTACCTGGCCGTTCTAGTGGCGGCTAAGTACGCGCGTATCCTCAACGAATTTCCGCGCGAGCGATCGTCGAGAGAGAAGAAGCTCACGACAAGGGCCTTGGAGGAGCTGGCTCAAGGCCGCATTCAGTACCGCGTGGTGCCGCGCCGGCGCGGGGAGTAGGGCCGTTCGCCCCTTCGATCGGCGTAGGATAGTCCTCGGGGTCACCGGGGGTATAGCCAGTTACAAGGCTGCGTGGCTGGCGCGGAGGCTAGTTCAAGCTGGAGCGCAGGTCGATGTGGTCCTCACGCGCGCAGCTTTGCAGTTCGTAGGCGAAATTACTTTCGAGGCGCTGACCGGCCGTCCGGTGCGCACGGCGTTACTGGATCCGGGCCACGCGCTCGACCACATCAAGTTGGGGCGCGAAGCCGACGTCGTGGTGGTCGCACCAGCGACTGCCGACTTCATTGCCCGGGTCGTGCAGGGGCGTGCTGACGATCTCCTGTCAGCGATCGTTCTGGCGGCACCGGGGCCAGTGCTGTTCGCTCCGGCAATGAACGATCGGATGTGGACGCACCCGCAGACAGTGGCCAACGTTGCTCGGCTGCGTGAGTTCGGTTACACCGTAGTCGAGCCTGATACCGGCGAACTCGCCTGGGGCGAGGGTGTTGGGCCTGGCCGGCTTCCAGAGCCAGACGTACTCCTTGCGCACATAGCTCGCACCCTGGAACGTCAAAGTTTCGCTGGGAGGCGAGTAGTTGTCACGGCGGGTCCGACACGCGAGGCCATCGATCCAGTGCGATTCGTTTCGAATCGCAGTAGCGGGAAGATGGGGGTGGCGGTGGCAGGGGCTGCATGGCGGCGTGGGGCAGATACGATCCTGATAGCAGGGCCGCTGGGTGTCGATCCCCCTGTGGGTCCGGCAGTGGTTCGAGTGCAGACAGTGGCGGAGATGGACCAGGCGGTTCGGGCCGAGCTCCCCGCGGCCGACGTGCTAGTGATGGCAGCTGCACCGGCGGATTTTCGTCCCAAGCGGGCCGCTGATAGGAAACTCAAACGCGTTCAGGGGGCTGAGGCGGCCCCAGTGCTAGAGTTGGAGACCACAGAAGACATTCTCGCCGGGAGCAGGCACCTGAGGAGGGCGGGTGCGGTCGTAGTCGGGTTCGCACTGGAAACGGAAGATCTGCTCGCGAACGCACGTGCCAAGTTGGTTAGCAAGGACCTCGACATGATCGTGGTGAACGACGCCAGGCAACCTGGGGCAGGCTTCGAGGTGGATACGAACAAGGTTGCGATACTACACCGAGACGGTAGGTCCGAGGATCTGCCATTGCTGCCCAAGGAGGAAGTGGCAGAGGCGATCCTGGATCGAGTGGAGGCGTTGTTGCATGGACGCTAGGGCCCTGGCCCTGCTTCGCCGCTACATCGAGCAGCAGCTTGAACTTGGTGAGCGGGAGGTCGTGTTGAACCAACCATTCGATGCAGCCGCCGGTGCTGGGTCGCGGCTCAGGGAGGCTGGGGCTCGCCGAGCGTCTCAGCAGGCGATCCAGCCGCCGGAGCAGGCGCCTCCCGGCATCAGTGTAGGGTCGGCTGTAGGGGAGCTGTTCGGAGGGGCTGGTGCTGAGTGGAGGAGTCTCGAGGAGATCGCGGCTGCCGTGGCTCGCTGCCGGCGTTGCGAGCTCTACAAGACGGCATTGAATCCGGTCCCGGGAGAGGGCAACCCCCATGCGAGGCTGGTGTGTGTAGGAGAGGCTCCAGGTGCCGTAGAGGACGAGACGGGCCGCCCATTCGTCGGGCCTGCCGGGCAGTTATTGGACAAGATTCTGGCAGCCATCGGGCTCTCTCGGGCGGACGTCTTCATTTGTAACGTGCTCAAGCATCGGCCACCGGGAAATCGGAATCCGACGCCGGCCGAGATCGAGGCATGTAGTCCGTACCTGGTGCGCCAGATCGAGCTTATCAGGCCGAGGGTAATATTGGCCCTGGGTACCTTTGCGGCGCAGACTCTTCTGGAAACGAAGGAGCCGATCGGGCGCCTCCGAGGTCGAGTGCATCGCTACTATGGTGTTCCGCTGATCGTGACGTATCATCCTGCTGCTCTACTTCGTAATCCAGCCTGGAAGCGTCCTACCTGGGAAGATGTCCAGCTTGCTAGACGACTCCTCGATCGCACAGGTAGTAGCTGACCCATTCAGGGACCGGCGGCCGCCCTGGTCCGAGGAAGCGGAG
>DATMBI010000122.1:0-4813 GCA_035559375.1 Gemmatimonadaceae bacterium
CGAAGCGGCCGATACCCAAGGGCACACGCATCATCGAGTACACGGGGGAACGGATCTCGCACGCGGAGGCAGACCGCCGCTATCCGGAAGATGGCGAGCATCCCCACGTCCTGCTCTTCATCGTCGACAGGCGTACGGTCATAGACGCGGGAGTAGGTGGTAACGAGGCACGTTTCATAAACCACTCCTGCGACCCCAACTGCGAGGCCGTGATCGAGAAAGGGCGGGTCTTCATCGAGGCGATACGCGACATCGCCCGTGGGGAGGAGTTGACTTACGACTATCATCTCACGCGTGACGATGCGGACGGTCCCGAGATCGAACGGCTCTATCCTTGCAACTGCGGCTCGCAGAAATGCCGCGGTACGATGTTGCGGCCGCCACCGCGCCGCAGGCGCAACCGGCAAGCGGCTGCAGCTGGCTCTCGTAGTAGGCAGGGGAGCAGCAAGACACGGAGCGCACGTTAGGCACTTCCGCGCACCTATCCCCGTTCGATTATCCGTTCCGCGACGAGGCTGGCCAGCGCCATGATAGTTTCTTGCGGGTTGACGCCGGGGGCGCTAGGAAGGAGCGAACCGTCCGCTACATAGAGGCCCGGCACGCCATGGCGCTGCCCGTGGGGGTCGGTGCCGGAATTCGTAGGCCGGACGCCCATGCGGCATGTCCCGTTCACGTGGGCTGAGAAAAGCGTCACACGGTTGGGACGATACGAGGCGGCTCTCACACCGTGCAGATCGGTCTCGTCGCGCAGACGTACCGCTGGCGTATGAAGCGTCAGAACCTCGCGCGCGCCCGCAGCAAGGTGGAGTCTGGCGGCGGCTTCGACACCGGTCTTCAAGTTGTCGAGATCCAGCGGAGTAAGCCTATAGCTGACCCGGACGCGACCGCGACGATCGAGCCACACTGCACCCTGCGACCCGCTCGTTCCCGATCCATCGCGTACCAAGACGATGAAGGCTGCGCTCTGCCTCAGCCGACGCATGACGTCCCAGTGTTCCTCTCCGAAACTGCCGAGTGCTGCGGCCGCTAGCCCTGGCTGCAGTGCTGGGCACTCGATCCAAAAACCGTGGCCGTACCGGTCGCGGCGCAGAAAGTGGTCGCAGATCGCTGACTGAGGAATGCCGGCTAACGGGTACACGTCGCGATCGTAGATACCCAATACTGCTGTCGTAGGATGAAGGCGCAGGTAGCGGCCGACACCCCCGCCGCCCAGTCCCGACCGCTCCAGTATGGCGGGAGTACCTACGGCGCCGGCAGCTAGCACCACTATGGGCGCCTCCGCGACCAATCGTACCGGCCGGCCGTCGGGGCGGTGCACCAATGCGTGTACGCGCTTCGTTGCAACCACGCCCCCGGCGTTTCTGCCCAGGACTTCCAGTCGCTGGACGGATGTGGCTGGAAAAAGCCGAGCTCCCTCGGAAAAGGCGCGCGGCAAGTAGGTCAGCAACGCACTCTGCTTGGCCTCGTAGCGACAACCTAACGAACACGTACCAGCTCGAACGCACCCCTTGGCGTTGATGGCCGCCTCCCTAGCCTGCCACCCAAGAGCCTGAGCGCCCCTTAGCAGTAGCGCGTTGGAAGGCGAGTGAGCGTCCTCGGGCACGAGACGAGCGTGCACCTCCTGCTCTATTCGCTCGAACACAGGCTCCATGACCTCTTCAGAAAGCCACGACAGACCATGCTCTCGCCGCCACTCTTCCAGTACCTCGGGTGGCGTGCGCAGCATCAGCATCCAGTTGACAACTGTACCTCCGCCCGCTCCACATCCTTGAAGGAGCACCACGGAGGCGTCGGTGGTGGCGCGCAACGCGCGGTCGGCGAAGAGCCTCGGTGTAAGAGCCTGCTCGTCCTCGTCGAAGTCGTACGCCTGCATGTAGTCTCCCTCTTCGAGGATGACGACTTCGCGACCCGCTTCCGCTAAACGTGCTGCAACCACCGAACCACCAGCCCCACTGCCCACGACCACGGCGTCGGCGCGAACTATACAGTCCGCCTGCAACTTTCTGGTGTCGATCACCCGTTCGGGGAGGGGCCGGCGCTGGGGGTTGGAGCCCGGCACTCGGTCCCGCGGCACCTGCCACCTGACCACTGGCTCTGCGTCGCTCGGTGTACCCCCCGGCGGGCCCTCCCACGCAAACACCGCCGCTCGCTGATGCAAAGGTGGGAGCAGGCCGAGTTCGCGGCGTGCGTCAGCGCTGGCATACCAGGTGGACAGCACTAGGCGTCTGAGGGCATGAAACGCTGAGCGCCCAGCCGCTAACCACGTCGTGGACCAGCTTCGCAACACTGCAGCGCGCTTTACGGCGTCGCGAAGCCGGTGCAGGGGACGAGCGCTGCCGGCCACCAAGAGGGAGATGGCTGGCGACCCTAAGGCACCCATGGCACGCTCCAGGTCGGCGCGAACTGGGGCCGGGGCGCTTTCGATCCTGCTCGCTATCGAAGCAGTAACGCGCGCAGCCAGTTGCGCGTCCTGTTGCAAGCGGGGGACGAGCGCAAGCGTCAGCGCCTCCAGGACAGCCATCTGGTGCTGGGTAAGGGGTCTGGCGCTACCGTCGGTCGGGGTCGATATCATATGCTCGATTCTGGAGATACTTCCGGACAGCGGCCGCGTCCACTGGTAACCTGCTCTTGACCCCGAGCGAGGAACTGCAAACTCTAGTCGTACCGATGCCGTCCCGGCAGACGCCCACAGCCTCACGCCAGGTTCGTAACCTGCGGAGTCTCGACGACCCTGAGACTCTGAAACACCTTGCGCGCAGTATCGGTGAAGGGATTTACATTTCGGACCGGGCCGGGCGCATTCACGACTGCAACCCTGCGTTCCTGCGCATCTTCGGCGTCAGTTCCCTGCACGACCTAGAGAGCTACCGCGCAGCCGATCTGCTGGCCGATCCGGCACGACGCGAGGAGGAGATGGCGCTTTTGGAGCGCGACGGTTCGGTGCGCGAGTTCGAACTCGAGATACTGCGGCCAGACGGCCAGAAGAGAACTGTTCTGGACACCACCTATCGCCTGGTAGATCCGGAAACTGGTGAGGTGTTCTACCACGGTGTTTTGGTGGACATCACCCGTCGCAAGGAGCTGGAGGATCAACTTCGCCAGCAGCTCATTCGCGATGTTCTGACCGGGTGCTACAATCGCCGCTTCCTACTCGATTTCGAACACGACCTGAAGACGAGGGGAGAGGGGTGTTGGGGGTGCATCTACATCGACGTCGATCACTTCAAGCACTTCAACGACGTGCACGGGCACCAGGCCGGCGATCAGGTGCTGCAACGGATGGCCCGCTTCCTGATGCGAGAAGTGCGCTCGGAGGAGCCAGTCATACGAATGGGAGGGGACGAGTTCCTTATCGTTCTCGTGGGCGAGAACGCGGCGCGAACGGAGGACGTCGCTCGTCGGCTGCAGCGGGCGGCAGCACGAAGCGCGCCGGTAGCGTTCTCGTTAGGCTGGGCGTTGCGGGAGGGAGGAGAGACACTGGAGCAGACCATAGCACGGGCCGATCGGAACCTTATCCATGTCAGGGTGCTGAGTCGCTCCGGCGAGTACGCTTCGCTCCCGCCCGAAATGGAGCGCCGGCGGCGTATCGAGTGAAGCCTTTACCGGTCCCCGATGTCTGGCGTGCGCTGCTGGCAGGCGCGGCGCTAATTCTCGCCGGCACAGCGATACTGCACTCCGTGGATTACGCCGGGCTCCAGATGGCGCTAGCGGAGTGGAGCGAGGGAGAGAGGTACCGGGTGGAGGTGGCGTCGCTGTGGTGGCTTTTTACAGTGCAACTCCTAGCGCTTGCAGGAGCTCTGGGGTGGATAGCGTTCGGACGCAGTGCGGGCGGAGACGGGCTACTGGCGCTGGTCACGGCTCTATTGGTCGCAGATGCTGCGCTTCTGGGCGCAGCCGAGGGCTTGGCGTCACCACGTAGCTTGCTGACGACGGTCTGTGCTGGACTGACTCTGCTCGCTCGGCCGCTCAAGAAACGGGCTGCACCAAAGGAAATGGCCAGCTAGTGCGGTTCGTCGGTAGCGCTCCGAGTATCTAGTGCTGCGCGAAACCCCTGGGGAGAACCGCCGCTCATACTAGCCAGAGCCCGCATGGCGGTGCGGCCGGCGGCCAGCGCGCCCAGTGCCACGTAGGCGTAGAACGAATAGAAGCGCCACCATATGAGCGATCCTGCCATGAGCTGTTCGGGGATGGTACTTCCCAACGAGAGGTGGAACCCAAGTTCCATGAGGCCCCCTCCGGATGGGATCGGCGTGATGGCACCGGCGTAGAGAAGCGCTAAGGGCCAGAGGACCAGAGGCGCCAGTGCCAGATTTCGAGCCTGCGGCAGGACGAGCAGAGGAAGGACAGCCAAGCGTGCCAGGATGTGCAGGACGGAGCAACCAAGTGCGAGCGCCATGGGGACCGGCCGTGCCGCTCGGAACGCGACGACACCGTGGTGGAGGTGCAACGCGAGCCTAACGAGTCTGCTCCACCCTCGCCTCCCGATCCCTAGGTACCGAGCCCAACTCGGTGGCTCGCTGCGACCATGTCCTTTCGCGAACAACCAAGCTAGGATTCCCAAGCAGACCACGAACGCGCCGTAGCCACCGACGGTGAGGAGCACCGCTGTCAGGCCCTGCGAGGCTGGTGCTAGGAGAATCAGCACCGCTGCAATGGCGACCAGCCCCAGGAACTCCAGCCAAAGTTCCAGGAACAGAATCAGCAGTGCATTTCCCACCGGGACCCTGGCCTCGGTCAGCACTAGGAAGCGAGCCGGCTCTGCGCCCAAGCGCGCAGGGGTAATGGCATCCAGAAAGTCGCCGCAAAGGGTGGC
>DATMBI010000123.1:0-5342 GCA_035559375.1 Gemmatimonadaceae bacterium
CGCTATTTCCCGATTCGGCTCCCACTTGCCTAACGACACGCTGAGCCGGCGCGGACGCCGCGTTATTGGCCGTTCAGAGGTTTCCTTGCTGTTGTGACTCGTTGGTTTTTCCACGCTCTGCTTGCCGACGGCTCGATGCCGACTACATCGTTCGCGCGGACGTGACCATAGAACCCCACGAATACTTCACCGGAGAGCGCCTCAAGCTGCAGCGTTGTCGCGTGCGCGGTTTCCGGATGTTCATCGTGCGGCCCGACTTGCAAGAGCGCTCCGGTGGGCGCGGGACTAAGGTCTTGGAGCCTATAGGCCCTCGGGGGCTGCAGGGTTGACGGGTCAGCCCGTGAGGCGTAGCGTAGCGGAGGGATAGGCTCCAGCGTGAGGTGGAGACCTGCAGGTCCAATATTAGTTGGGCGGCGTCGTAACTTTTTCAGCGGCACGTGGAGATGAAGCGATGAACACAAGTCCAAGGTGGTTTGGACCTGCGGCGATCGCAGCGTTGGTTTGGAATCTGTTGGGCTGTGCAGCCTATCTCGCGGATGTGAAGATGTCCCCGGAGCGACTGAGCAGTATGACCGCGGCCCAACAGGCTCTCTACGCTGCACGTCCGTGGTGGGCTGTCGCCGCAACTGCGACAGCGGTCTGGGTTGGAGCGGCGGGGTGCCTTGGGCTGATTCTGCGAAGGAAGTGGTCGACTTGGTTGCTCATTGTGTCCCTCGCTGGCGTCGTCGTGCAGGATCTCTGGCTTTTCGTGCTGAGCGGCAGCGCCCGCGAGGTTGGCGCGGTCGCGTTCGTCATGCAGGGCTTGGTGCTGGTGGTCAGCATCGGCCTCGTGCTCCTCGCCCGAAGGGCAGCGGCCGAGGGATGGCTCACTTAGCTGTTGACATGTATCGAACGCCGCCTAACAAGAGCATGCAGCGGCCGGCGCTACGCGCCACCACTGATGCTGGACGTTAGGCCGACACACCTTCGAGGTACGGGAGACCCCTATGCCCGCACGCGATACAGGCAAGACTGCCAAGCCCACCGTCGGCAAACCGGCCAAGCGCACCGCGGCAACCGAGCTGCCGGAAACGGACGCGAGCATCGACGAATACATCGCGTCCCGAGCTAGTGAGGAGCAGAAGGTCGACTGCAAGCGCTTGATGTCGATGCTCGAGCGAGTAACCAAAGAGAAGCCCAAGATGTGGGGCCCGAGCATCGTCGGATACGGCACCTATAAGTACACTTATGAGAGCGGCAGAACCGGAGAGATGTGCAGAGTTGGCTTCGCCATCAGAGGGAGAGAACTCGTCGTTTACGTTCTGGCAGAAGGGACCGAACAGGAAGCACTGCTTGCTCGGTTGGGCAAGCACAGGATGGGCAAGTCCTGTCTATATATCAAGCGCCTCGCGGACGTCGACTTCGGTGTCCTAGAAAAGCTCGTTGTCGGCTCGCTCGCTCAACTCAAGGCGAGGTATGGCTGAGGCGACGCCTAACCCCAACCTGGCGAGGGAGGTGGTCCGGGAGTGTGTCACGCTAAGGTGTCTCGACCTTGAGATAGCCCGGGTGGCCGCGGCGCTGCGATCGTGAGCGGCGTTCAGAGCGAATGACTAGAAGGTAACGATGCGAATTCTCCTGGCCATCGTCATGGCCAATCTTGTCGTGTCGCTAGTCGATTGGTACTTCTTTGGAGTGCTCTGGCACGAGAAGTACAAGGCGTATCCCGAGGTCTGGCGTCGTCCCCAGGGGGGTCCTGGGGAAGGTCGGGCAGTCGCTCTGTCAGCTCTCGTTGGGGCGCTGACGCCGACGGTGTTCGTACTTCTGTGCGTTGCACTTGGCATGGTGCGTCTCCAGCAGGCGCTGCAATTGGGAGTTGGTGTCTGGCTGGTGGCTCCAGTGCCGATGTGGAGCTGGAACTACATCTTCATGAAAGTGCATCCACTTGTTGTGGTTTCGGGTATCGTCGGCTGGCTAGTGCGCCTGGGGGTGACTGCACTCGTAGTGGGGCTGCTGCTTGGCTAAGCGCGTCAACGACTCGAACGAGTCTCCCAAGACTATGGAGCCGCTCAAGGACGCCATGACGAGCTAACTCGGCCGCACCTTTTACACTATTGTGCGTTCAGCCGACGCGTTGCGCAAATTAGTCGATGCCGACGCGTTTGCTGCCTTCGATGTGCCGGCAAACGCCAAGCGGGTGGTGACATTTCTGGGCGAACCGCACAGAAAGAAGCTCGTGTTTCCTATCGAGAGCGATGGCGTCCATATCCTGGCCATGACCGAGCGCGACGTATTGACGGCCTACGTCCCGAACCCGCGCGGCCCTGTGTTCATGACCTTGATCGAGAAGATCTTCGGCAGCCGCGTCGGCGCCGGCTTCAGCGGGCCAGTAGCGCTCGCGCCTGCCGCTGAAGGATCGCGGCGACCTGCCTCTTCGAGCTGCCGAGGCGCCGACGCAACTCGAGGTACGTCTCGAAGCTGGATAGTACGGCCAGAGCGGCGAGGGCGTCTCCGTCGTCACGGCCAAGCGCACCGAGGAGCTTCCTCAGCTCTCCGTACCGGTCGCGGGTCTGGCGCTCGACCAGATTACGCGCGGCAGGATCCACCGCGGCCGCACCGTACAGCTGCACGAGCACCTTTTCCTCGCTCGACCAGAAGTCGACGACGCGCTCGAGCCACAGGTCGAGGTCGTCCGTTTCGCGAAGGGCCACCAGGGCCGGATTCGCGTTGAAGCTCTCGCAGATCGCGTCGACGAGAGCGAGGCGCGAGCCGAAGTGACCGTACAGGGTCGCGCGCGAGACTCCTGCCCGCTCGGCTACCTCCCCCACCGTGGTCTCGTGGAAGGTGCCCTCCTCGAGCAGCGAGCGAACCGCCGCGAGGATCCGCTCGCGCGAGACACTCCTCCGCCGTTGTCGCCGGGTCCCATACATAGACACGCAGTCTAGACAAATTGTCTCGCGTGGGCTAGTATGACGCCAAAATCTGGACACAGTGTCCAGACTCGATGTCTAGGGGCGGAGCGCGATCACCCGACACCTGGAGGGATTCATGAAACCGTTTCATCTGGCAGTACCGCTGGCGATTCTCGCCGTGCTCGCCTGCACCAGAGCAAAGAAGGCGGAGTCTCCGTCCGTCCCGCAGGCAGGACCTGCCACCCCGGCGCTTGGCCCCGGAGAGGCAATGCTGGCAGTGCCGGGAGGCCGTATCTGGTACAAGAAGAGCGGCAGCGCCCAGGGCACCCCGGTGATCCTCGTTCATGGCGGCCCCGGTTTCTCCAGCTATTACCTCAAGTCCCTCGAGGGTCTGGGAGTGGACAGGCCGGTTATTCGGTATGACCAGCTCGGTGGCGGCAAGTCCGACAGGATCGCGGACACCACCATGTTTACGATCGATCATTTCGTGCGAGAGCTGGACTCCCTCCGCAGCGCGCTCGGCTACGCGAAGGTTCACTTAGTGGGACACTCGTGGGGCACCATCCTGTCCCTCGAGTACTACAGGGCCCATCCGGAGCGAGTCGCCAGCCTTACCTTAGCGAGCGCCGCTCTCGATATCCCGGCGTGGGAACGCAACGCCAAGCGACTGGTGGAGACGCTTTCCGATTCGGCACAGCGGGCGATCAGAATACGAGAAGCCGAGCACAACTTCGATGCCCCCGATTACCAGCATGCGTTGGAAGAGTTCTATGGCAAATACGTGTGGCGCCACCCGGTAGAGGCGGACCTCGACAGCACCTTAAAGACGGTCAACGAAGCCATCTATAACTACATGCAGGGTCCGAGCGAGTTCACCATTACGGGAACGCTCAAGAAGTACGATGCCACCTCGTTTCTTCCGCACGTGCGAGTGCCAACGCTCTTCACGGTCGGCGAGTTCGACGAAGCTGATCCCGCGACGATTCGCAGGTACGCCGCGATGACGCCGGGCGCTCGCGTCGAGGTGATTCCTGGTGCTGCCCACATCACCACGTGGGACAACCCCGAGGTAATGCTGAAGGTGGTGCGCGAGTTTCTCGCGTCGGTGGATCGTTTGTCCACTCCTCGTGGCAAGTAGGGTTCTGCTTCGGCCGATGAGTCAGGCTGGCGGCGCAGGTTTGCAGCCATACCGCCTTCTTGTAAGTATCGCATTGACGCCGAACTCTGCATTAATAAAGGAGGCAGCCATGTACGGAACTGTCGCGCGTTACCGCATCAAGCCAGGGATGGAACAGAAACTCCTGGATTTCGAGCGCGAAATTCGGGGACTGCGTATGAAGGGTTTTATATGCGAATTCACACTGCGCACCGACGAGGACCCCGATCTGTGTTACGAGATCGTCATCTTCGAAAGCAAAGAGGCGTATCGAGCCGTTGGGGAGTTGCCGGGATGGGACGAGCGCAATCGCAAACTGATGGAAGTTCTGGAAGCAGAACCCGAATGGCACCCTGGCGAAATCCTGTACGCCAACCAGGAGCGCACGCCGCCGAATGTTTGGTAGAGCCATCACGGGGGCGGGGGATTAACCTTCAGGAGGAGGTGGGGACCTGACAGGCGCCCTGTCTAAAGGGGTCATGAATCTTCCGCTCTCAGAGCAAGGCCGCGAGTATTGGAGCATCCCCGCCGAAGTCTTGCTCCGCGAGCTGGGCACAGACAACGTCTCTGGCCTCTCGGTCGCCGAGGCTGCCAGCAGGCTGGTGCTCTTCGGAGCTAACACCCTAGCCGAGCGCAGGCACTCCGGCGTGCCGGCGCTGCTGCTGCGCCAATTCACCAGCCCCATCGTCCTGATCCTGATTGGCGCCGCGGTCCTCTCGTTCGTCCTCCACGACCCCACCGACGGCGTCATCGTCCTGGCGATCGTGCTGGCCAGTGGTTTGCTCGGCTTCTGGCAAGAGCGCGGCGGTGCTACGGCGGTCGAGAAACTGCTCGAGACAGTGGAGCTGAAGGCCACAGTGTTGCGCACCGGGGAGGAGACCGAGGTCCCGACCGACGAGTTGGTGCCCGGTGACATCCTCCTTCTGTCGGCAGGCGGCGGCATTCCCGCGGACTGCCGCCTGCTCGCCGCGTGCGACCTCTTCGTCGACGAGGCGGCGCTCACCGGCGAAAGCTACCCGGTCGAGAAGTCACCCGGCGTGCTGCCTGCGGAGACGCCGCTCGCGCAGCGCCACAACGTCCTCTTCCTCGGCACCCATGTGGTGAGCGGCAGCGGGCGGGCCGTGGTGGTCCATACCGGGCGCGCAACGGAATTCGGAAAAATCTCCGCTAGGCTGCGCCGGCGTGCGCCGGAGACGGAGTTCGAGCGCGGCGTGCGCCACTTCGGCTACTTCCTACTCGAGGTCACGCTGTTGCTGGTGATTGTGATCTTCGCGTTCAACGTGTACCTCGAGCGGCCC
>DATMBI010000124.1:0-3640 GCA_035559375.1 Gemmatimonadaceae bacterium
ACAGGGCTGATTCGCGTTGTACTCGCGGCAGCAGCGGCGCTCGCCGGGGGCGCCGTAAACTCTATTGCCGGAGGCGGGACCCTGATCACCTTCCCAGCCTTGGTGGCGTTGGGAGTGCCGCCGATCGTCGCTAACGCCACCAATACCGTGGCGCTCTGGCCAGGCGCCCTCGGTAGTCTTTTGGGCTACCGTGCCGAGCTGAAGGGACTGCGTCGCTGGGTGCTCTGGTTTGCCGTCCCGAGCGTGCTCGGCGGAACTGTCGGCGCCATCCTCCTAGTTCTCACCCCTCCTTCGAAGTTCGAGAGCCTGGCGCCGTGGCTCGTACTGGGTGCCACACTGCTTTTCCAAGCCCAGCGATGGCTCGCCAGGGCCCGGCGCAGCGACCAGGGAGCTGGTGGCCGTCCGCCCGTTCGCGTGCCAGCAGCGATGTTCCACGCGCAGTTCCTGGTGGCGGTATACGGCGGTTACTTCGGTGCCGGGATCGGGATACTGATGCTCGCAGCCCTAGGCTATATGGGCTTCTCCAACATCCACCAAATGAACGGCCTCAAGAATTGGGGTGGGCTGTGTATTAACCTGACGGCTGCGCTTGCGTTCGCGACGGCTGGAATCGTCGACTGGAAGCTCGCTGCCGCCATGGCTCTAGCCGCCGTGGCCGGCGGGTATCTCGGGTCGCGCCTCGCCCTGTGTTTCCCCCAGCAGTGGGTGCGACGGGCCGTCGTCGCCATCGGTATCGCCGCCACCTCGTGGCTTCTCGTTCGCTAGCGGCCGGTTCCGCTAAATCCCAGTCCTGATCGCCAGCTTCACGCGATCCACGAAGAGATCCAGCTCCTGAGGCATCACATAAATGCTGGGAGTGATTCGAAGCCCTCGAAACTCGGGGTGAACGATGGCGGTCGTCATGATTCGGTGCTTGGACCACAGCCAGTCGCGTAACCGCACCGGCTCCAGCCCATCAACGTCCACCATGGCGATCCCACACGAATGCACGTCATCCAGCGGGGTGAGGATTCGGACGCGCGAACTTTCGGCAGCAAGCGCCTTGGCCCACCGGTCTCGGAGGTAACGCAGGCGCGCTGCCTTCCTGTCGAGCCCGATACCCCGGTTGAAGGCAATAGCTACGGCGATAGCGTTGTGGTTGGCCGCCGGGTGAGTGCCGATCTCCTCGAATTTGCGAATGTCATCCTGCATCGAAGCCGGTGCTGCCATGAGCGGCCAGATGGATCCTATTCTGTCCCTACGGACATACAAGAAGCCCGTGCCCACTGGCGCGTGCAGCCACTTGTGCAAGCTCGTGCCGTAGTAGTCGCACTCCAGATCGTCACGTAAGAAGGGGAAGTGTGCGAAAGCATGTGCCCCGTCTACGAAGACGACTATTCCCTGAGCGCGCGCCATACGCACAATCTCGCGGACCGGCATGATCTGTCCTGTGAGATTGGTGATGTGCGTTACCTCGATCACCCGGGTGCGGGGCGTTACAGCCTCGCGAAAGCGCTCTACGAGATAATCGTCCGAGGGGGGAGGGACCTGGAATGAAATCGTCTTCACTACTATTCCATCGCGCCTCGCTCGCTGGTCCCAGGTAGTGAGCATGCGAGGATAGTTCTGATTGGTCACGATGACTTCGTCACCACGCTTCAGATCGATCCCCAGGATGAGCGTCTCTTGCGACTCCGATGCGTTACGGGTGATAGCTATCTCTTCGGTGTCGCAACCGAACATCTGGGCCAGGTCCCGCCGCACACTTTCGATGCGAGGCTCTAGAACGTTCCACATGTGTTCCACCGGGATCTCGTTGGAAAATCGCAGATCCCGGATCATCGCCTCCAATACATGCGCTGGCGCAGGACTGACGCCCCCGTTGTTCAGGTTGACGAGCGTTCGGTCCACATCGAAGGCGCGCGCTATCTCGGCCCAGTAGTCCTCGTCTTCCGCAACCTCGCGCGGCTGACGATCGCCAGCAATCTGCTCGGCTCGAAAAAGAACCTGGAACGCCTCCGGTCGAAGAGCCGGGAGCGCCACTCCGGCGCGAAGTACGGTTCCAAGGAAGCTGCGGCGGTCGTACACTCTTGCCCCCGGTGTCGATGGCCTCAATTTGCGCCCTCGGTCGACCGATGGACAGAGTCCTACACTCGCTGCGCTGGCGGCAGCTCCAGGGTGAAGAAGAACCGCGTACCCTTTTCGAGCTCGGTCTCCACCCCCAGCTCGCCACCCATAGCGCGTACTAACTTCTGACAGATCGAAAGCCCCAATCCCGCGCTCGAGAAGGCGTAGTCGCCAGCGCTGTGTCGCTGCCTGAAAGTTTCGAAGAGATTCTGGAGGACGTGAGCCGGGATTCCCCTCCCGGTGTCTTTTACCGAAAACTCGATCTTGGTCCGGTCCAACTCCTTGCACGTCATCTCGACCGAACCGGAGTTCGTGAACTTCAGGGCATTGGTAGCCAGGTTGAGTAACACACGGTTCAGCGCCAGTGGATGCCCCACTCTCACGTCCACGGCCGGCCCCTGGGCTCGCATCGCAATGCGTTTCTCCTCGGCCATGGGGCGCAGAATATCGAGGACGGACTGAAGCACGTCGGACACAGAGAAGGCTATGGGACGCTGTTCCAGCAGCGTCGTCCCGCCGCGCGCCAGCTCGATGACGTCTCCGGCCAGAGAGCTGAGGCCGAAGGCTGCGCTGTAGATCAATCCCAACTGGCGCCGTTGCACGGGTGATAGTTCTCCGCCCGCACCAGCACGTAACCGCTCCGCCAGAATCAATATCGAACCCAGCGGCGACCGCATATCGTGCGCCATTTCCACCACCAGCTGCTGTGCCTGCGGTCCAGTGAGCCGCGCCGCGAAGCGGTGGGCTGCATCCCGATCCAACTCCTCTTGTACTGCCTCGAAGGCACGCAGAACCTGGAGAGCATCGGCGGCGTGCTCCAGCGCGTCCAGCGCTTGCAGTTGGTCCAAGAAGCTCCGCCTCAGTCGCTCCAAAACCGACCGCGCCGGCACGAGTGGCGGAAGGGGGCCGACGGCAGCGCTTCCTCCACCTGCGGCTCGTCGTATTGCATCCGCCACGGCGCTCACCGCTAGCCTAACGTCGCTTGCGGTGGCAGCCTGGGCTGAGTCCTCGATCCAGCTAACGGCAACCTCCGCAGCAGCGGCCGTGAGCGCCCGCCAGACGGCTGCCGGGACGGGCCGCGCTTCTCC
Organism: Gemmatimonadaceae bacterium; assembly: GCA_035559375.1. GTDB lineage: Bacteria > Gemmatimonadota > Gemmatimonadetes > Gemmatimonadales > Gemmatimonadaceae > DATMBI01. Next base: position 3,195 of record DATMBI010000124.1, read on the forward strand.
TCTGCGAGCGGCTGCCTCGCCACCATGCCCGCTATCCGCCTCTCCTTCGAACACCCCACCCGGTTGCACACCGCCGCTGGCGCCAGCCATAGTTCGAGCGCGGTTCACTCAACTGGTGGCGTCGCCAGCGCCTCGCGACGGAAACCGTGCTTCTCCATGAGCCGGTACAGCGTAGTGCGGTCCACGTTAGCGAGCCGAGCTGCGCGCGACATATTCGACCCCGCACGCTCCAGCAATCGCGCGAGATACTCGCGCTCGAAGTAGGCGATCAATTTGTCCTTGGCCGAATGGAAGGGCTCGTCCATGACTGACGCCGGGAAGAGAGCCGTGGCAGCGGCCGGGACCCCGAGGTCGTCGTACACTGGTACGTCTGCTGGCTGTATGACCTGACCGGGTTCAGCCAGTACGGCTAGCTGCTCGATGACGTTTTGCAGCTCGCGAACGTT
>DATMBI010000125.1:0-8367 GCA_035559375.1 Gemmatimonadaceae bacterium
GTCCATCGACGATCTAGTATCGAGCGAACCAGATGCAGTATTTCTGGCCAGCGAGCCCTTCCCGTTTGCCGAGCCTCACGTGGTCGAGCTGATGCAAGCGACACGGTGGCCGCGTTCGCGCTTCGAGCTCGTGGACGGACAGCTTCTCTCCTGGCATGGCTCTCGAACGCTCGAGGGACTGCGCTACGCGGAGCGCCTCCTACGCCTGAGGCAGAGGCCATGAACCTCGGTGTCAGGCTGGTCTCTGGCTCCATAGGGGTCGCACTGTGGTGCGGCTTGTCAGTCGAGCCAAGTGTCGCTCAGGATGCGAGGCAGAAGCTAGCGGTCGCTGGTTTCGAGGTCGTATTGGAGGGGGAGGCCGTGGGGAATAGCGACCTCGTTGCGCGAGCTACCCGCATTAGCCGTGGAGTGCTGCCGCTTTTGCGCCGCACGTTCGGAAGCCCGCGGCTGGGCGAGGAAGCGCTGCGCAGGGTAACGGTGCGCCTGGGCGCGGAACGGGAGAATGCGAGCGAGCGTGATGGACGGGCGTTGCTGGATGTACCGTCGGATAACACGACCGGACGTGCCTGGCTGGCGCACGAGTACGTCCATTTGTGGCTCGGCCTCAGCATCGCACCCGCTTCGCCTCAGGAAACGTGGTTCAGCGAAGGTGCAGCGGAGTACTATGGCTGGCTGGCGCTTCTCGACGCAGGCCTCGCCAGCCGTGCCGATATGGAACATGCGCTAGCCAACGCGTTCGAGCGCTACCGCTGGGATTCCTGGATAGCGAGCGGCAGCATTTCGCTGGCTGGAGGCTTGTTGGAGGCTCATCGAGCACTGGTTGTGGACGGAGGGTTCTTGATAGCTGCTTGTTTGGATGGGGACATCCGCAGGACCACCGAGTTGCGCAGCAGCCTGGCGGACGTCGTGCGAAAGCTGCTTGCACAAGCATCCAGTGCGCGCCGCTACGATAGCCGCGCCATCTACGACGCGGTCGAGGAGGTGGGTGGGGAACCGCTGGCGAAGTCTCTAGCACGTTGGGTAGAGGGCTCGGCGCCGCTGGCGCTGTGGCGCTGCGCCACAGAGGTTCGTACTCGCGGCAGTGATCGTGAATCGCGGAGCAGCGTGCCGCGCTCTAGCTCTCGGTCCGACTCCACCGGAAAAAGATCACCGTAATTCCGACGAAGGCCACTAGCGCCGGCCCCACGCTCATGAGCACTCCAGCCAGCTGCTGATCGGGCATTCCGCTCAGAGAACCGACGGGCGGCGCCAGTTCGTAAACGCCGTACAGTGGCGTATGGCTGTAAACGAGGAATCCAGCGATACCGAACATGACTGGGCTGAACATCATGCCTAGGACCAAGTACCCGATACGGAGCGCCGGCACGAAGCGGAGGCGTCGTGGCTCGTCTTTGCACACTGGCCACCAGAACACTAGGCCGGATCCTATCCACGCCATGTCGACGGCGAACGAGCCTAGCTGGGATTGCATCAACGTGTCCACTACTGCCGGCAGGTGGGTGAGGAGCACGACGGCGTTGAACCCGATCAGAGCTACGAGCGGCGTGGTCAGGAGGTCGATTAGCCGGTAGGCGGTGCCTTTCCGGTTCAGCGATGCCAACGCTGCCGGCCCGATCCCTCGTAAGAGCAGCGGGGGGGCGACCAAGGCCATGAGGAGGAATTGCACAGTGTGGATGCTAGCCAGATAGCCCGCACCGAGGGCACCAAGGGGCCAGTCCAAGGACAGCCAGAGAACGAGGCTTCCTAGCCAGAATGCCGGTGGAGGACGAAAGGGCGGTTCGCCGCTACGGAGCGCAGCTCGGCGATTCCACGCGATTACCAGGAGAGTCGTTGTCAGAACGAAAAGCCAGACTCCGGGATACGCGCGCCATTCCCAGCTCCAGGGCGAGTCTTGCGCACTGCACCACCACGACATTCCTCTCGCCTCGAGACTCGGCTCGCTGCCTAACGCTGGCGTGTTCCTGCTCGGTCCGCCAGGCGGCGCTGAACTTCCGGGTATGGAACTACGGCCGCACGCGCTTCGAGTGCGCCCGATCGGGCCAAGGAGAAGAGCACTGTAATGGAATCACCGCTGGCGAGCTTACGTCGGAGGTCGAAAAGCATCACGTGTGTCTCCCCTGGGCGAAGTCGAGTCTCGCTGTGCGGGGGTAAGGCGAGGGTGCGTACGGGCATCATGTGCTGCATGTTCCCGGACGTATGCGTTTGGTGTAACTCCGCGCGTGCCGCCATGTCGGTTACGACAGCTAGAACAGTGTCCGAAAGGGGTGTATCGTTGCGGATCACGAGATATAGAGCAGCTTCACTGTTGCTGGCCGGTTCTGCGAGGAGTGCTTCGCTCACGTAGATGCCGCCCATACGCACTTCGGCGCCCTCCTGGGGCGATGGAGCGACACTCTGTTCGTCACGCATGCGTGCGGCCGCAATAGCTCTGCGGATCGATGCTCCGGAAGCGTCGTGCACCAGGCGTGGCAGGTCGGCTGCCCAGTCTTCTTGCCTCGTCCCGAACGGATAAATGAGATAGGCGTAGCCATCTCTAGCGAAGGCGAAAACCTGGGCGGCATGGGCTACGAAATAGTTAGTGGAGTCCGCACCCGCATATTCTCTGAATGCCGGTCTCAATCCCAGCTGTCTCTGTACGGCTTCGACTTCGGCTTGCGTCCCTCTCAAACCCACGAACGACGGGTCGAACTGTCCTAGCCACTGCCGCAGTCGCTCTGCAGTATCGCGCTCCGGATCGGTCGTGACGAAAACCGTCACCACGCGACTACGCTCTTCGTAAGGCATCTGCCGCAGCACAGCCGCGATGTTGGCCATGTGTAGTGGGCAAACGTCCGGGCAATGCGTGTAGCCGAAGAACAGTAGCGCTACTTTGTCGTGCGTGCGGCGCACGAAGTCGAAAGGATTTCCTTCGAAGTCGGTGAGGACGAAATCGGGCTTCGGGATAGGCGATTGGACAGCCACTCCTCGGAAGGCCGGGCCAGCGTCACCCCGGCCGCAGCCAAGCGAACTTGCGACCGAGAATCCTAAGAGAGCCCAGATATGCATCCAACGGAGCTTCATGCGTTGATCTCCATACGCAGGCCGTAGCTGTCTTTGGGAGGATCAGCCGGCAGCGTGATCGCCTCGCCCTTCGCTATGCGTCCCGCTGTCCACAACGCTGCAAAAGCGTCGAGTATGTCGTCGCTTGCGCAGCGCAACTTGCGGACGTCGGAGAGGGCACGTTGGACGGCATCTCCGAAGTATCGCGTCAGTACCGCTGCTCGTTCGTCGCGCCCTTCCGCGGATTTCTTGGGGTAACGCATCGGAGTGCCGTCGTTCATGAGAGCGAAGCTCACTTCAGGATGAACTTCGCGTACCATCTGCTGGCGGCTAGGATCCTGTCGCAGCAGCTCGTCCACTTCGAGAATGCGAGGAACGATGGACCAGATGTGGGGCGAGAGTCGCTTCCCATCCACCTGGGCGGTGAGATTGGGGAAGTCTCCTTGGTTGGCTGCTAGTAGGACTTTCCGCAAGGGCGCTGGGAAAACGCTGTTGCGTCGCGGCCCCACCATGCGGCGTGCCTCGACGTCACAGGCTCTCGGCCCGTCCTCCGGAAGGCCGATGGGTACGTCGACGGCGATAGCTGCAGGCCGCGGATGCTCCTCGAGGAGCGCACCGAGGTGCAGAACGCGGCGCCATGACAGCTCACCGGTGTCGGTGTCCTGCCGTACTGCGATCCATCCTCGCCGAGTCGCGTCCGAACCGTAAATCGTGGCCATCGGTACCTCTTGACAGTAGCATGAAGGACGCGCCAACTCCACGGGTCCTGAAACCAAACAGCGAGGGGAAGCGAATGTTCAAGCGCTCGATACTCATCGCCTTGCTGGCTGCTGCCAGTGCCGCAGCCCAGACTACTGCAACGGAACGGGAAGCCGCCCGGGAAATACTCCGGCGGATCGATTCGCTTCAAGCAAAGATCGCACCGACTGACCAAGCCCGGAAGCTCGTTGCGTCGGGTGGCAGCGACCGCGATCGCATTTTAGCCCGGGTAGAACAGCTTTGGACCACGCAGTTTCGCGATCTCAGCGATCATATAGGACGCAACCCCGAGGTCGGTTTCAAAGAGTACAAAGCCGCGGACACGCTGACGAAGGTGCTCCGGGCAGCAGGTTTCAGCGTCGAGACTGGACAGGCGGGTCTGGAAACGGCGTTCGTGGGTTCTTGGGACTCTCCAGCCGCAGGGAACGGTCCCACGTTGGGTATTATAGTGGAGTACGACGCCCTCCGTGGGACCAAGGGAGCTTTCCACGGTTGCCAGCATAACGCCCAGAGTCCGGTGGGTTTCGCAGCCGCGATCGCGATCATGGAGTACATGCGTGAGCGCCGCCTTCCGGGCCGGATCCGGATCTACGGCACACCGGCCGAAGAGGTGGGGCCGCCCAGCAAGGTCGCTATGTGGAAGGCGGGGGTTTTCAGGGGAGCCGACGTCATCGTGCGCAGTCATGGGTCGGGGGAGACAGCTCGCGCTCGTGCGGGCTTCGGCGTGTGCTGCCTCAACATCAACGAGGTGAAGTACATTTTCGAAGGTACGCCGGCTCACCAGCGGCAGTCGTGGAACGGTCGAAATGCACTCACGGCAGCCGTTATGTTCTACACCGCGGTCGATCACCTCAGGCCCAGCTTCCGGCCGGAAGCGTCGATCCAGGGTGTAATCCCTGAGGGCGGGGTTGCGCCTAACGTGGTGCCGGATCGGGCGGTTGTGGACTACTACATTCGCTACCCCGACGAAGTGTACCTCGCGCACATCGACTCCATGATGGCCAACGCAGCTAAGGCCGCGGCGTTGGCTACGGGTACGAGAGTGACGATCGAGCGCTACGGGGAATACCGCGACGGGATAACGGTGGGGAGCCTGGAGGAGTTAGTGTACGCCTATGCAGAACGACTGGGTGCTCCGAAGCTCAATCCCGAGCCCCAAAGGCCGGACGGGTACGAGGAAACGGGTTTCGTCACGCGGGAGATACCAGGTGTGAGCGTCGGAGTATTCAGCTCGCCAGCTCCGGGGCATTCGTACGAGCGCTGGGAAGACGCGATGAAGGCGGTGGGACACACGGGCTTCCTGATGGATGCCAAGATCATGGCCGCGGTGCTCTACCACTTCCTCGCTGACTCCAAGTTCCGCGAGACGGTAAAAATGGAACATCGAGCCCTGAGCCAGTGGTTCGACGAATACCTGCAGAGCTTGCGAAAGATCTACGGTAGCGAAATCGGAGCGATCGGTCGTAACTAGCGCAGGTGACGGAAGTGAAAGAGGCCCGGCTCGCCGGGCCTCTCTCGTTTCGACGGTCTCGGCCGTCGGAGCTCAGGCGTTGCGATCGATACAGCCAGTGAACTGCGGATTGTTCTGCTCGTCCACTGTGACCGGGAAGTTGACGTCGGACCCGTAGGTGCCACCCTTGAAGAACTGGCCGGTCGGGAACACCTGGTTTTGGTTACGGCCGTACTGCCTAACCAAGCGCCTCAAATCCCCCAACCGCTGGCCGCGGCTGAACGTCCAGAACGCCTTTTCTCTGAAGTAGAGGTCGATGGCTGCGTCATTGCTGGCGGGTGTGGCGAGCGGCGGCATGACAGGCGTGTTGATCGCACCCAGATTCTGCGGCGCTCCCCGCAGCGCATTGAGGATGCCCATCATACCAGGGATGTCGCCCTGGCGGAGCCGCACCTCGGCCTCTATCAGACGCGCGTCGAGCCCCGAAACGATGGGGGTGGGGTCGGTTCGTCCCCACAGCGTCTGGAAGATGAAGTTGGTGGACGTATCGAACCCTTTCCCCGCAGGCGACGTTCCGGTCGAGGTGCCAGTGACTGGTACGCGCGGATCGCGTGCCGAAGCGAAGGGAAGCGCGTTGTTGATTATGCCCCCCACGTCGAACGAATCACCGACCGTCCAGCGCTTCTGGCTCGTATTGAGATTCCAGATCCCGTTGCTTCCAGCGTTGAGCGAAAAAGTCACTCGCCACTGAAAGTTCGTCGGTACGTTAGCTACGGCCGCAGCCGCATCGTTGAAACGACCGAGATCGATCAGCGTTCTCGCTTTCCCTATGGACGCGGCGCGGTTAACCGAAACCGCGAGAGTATCGGTTCCCGTAGATAGCGCCAAGGCCGAGTCGTAGTGTGCGAGGGCGATGTTGAACACCTGAGCATTGGTGAGTGGTGGTCCGTACTGCGGCACGCCGTTCACTACTTCGCTGAGCGGTGTGCCGTTGCAGAAACTCTCGGCAAGCTGCATCTCCGCGAACGCCATTATGAAATACATCTGACCGATTCCAGCTGGCGGGTTCGGTTTGAACTGGCGGAGAGCTTCGATAGCCTCGCGGGCGTTGGTGCGAACCCGATACAGCTCGCGCAACATTCCCTGGACGTTACCGTTGCTCTCCTGGACGTTGCGCTGATCGGTCTCGTTGCGCTGCAGGAACGTATCGCTCGACTTCCACTCGTCTACGAGAAGCCCGCCCAACAGCCAGGCGCTTTCGCCACCGGCCGTGGCACCGCGGAACCGGGCTAGCGCTCCTATTCTCAGTGCGTCGGCCGCTTCGGGCGAGTTGATCGTAGTAGGTGTGATGATGTCCGGGTCGTCCACAGCGAGAAGATCCTCGCGGAGGTTCTCGCAGCCGGCGAGCGCGCCGGTTGCCAGGGCCAGGAGGCCCGCCGCGACGATCCTATGAGCATGTGTCATGGTAGGCATGTAAGGGTCTCCTGGTTTCAGTAGCGGATGTTGACACGGAGCGTGTAGTACGTCGGAGGCCCAGCCGTCAACAACGTGAGCTGCGTGTCGCCCTGGCTGTAGTTCTGCTCCGGATCGGCACCCGTCCAGTCGGTGAACACCGCTAGGTTGCGACCAGCGAAGTTGATGCTGGCACCGCGTGCCCTCAGCAGCCGCTCGGCTACCCTGTCGGGGAGCGTGTAGCTCAGCGACACTTCACGTATACGCCAGAAGCTGGGGTCTTCGATGTATCCCGCCAACGACTGCACGGTCGTGAAACGCTGCGCAATGGCGCGGGCCTGCTCCCAGAGCGAGGCACCCTCGTAGGTCAAGCCGCGGCAGCCGTTGGTGCGCTGCTGGCAGAGGAACTGTTGCTCTGAGTTGAGCAACCGATAGCCGCTCTTGTGATCTACTAGCACGTTGAGCCGGAGGCGTCTCTGCAGGAAGTCCATGGAGTTGGTCACGGCCAGCTCCAAGCGCGGCTGGGAGTAACCCAGGAACACGAATCCAGTGTCGACCGTCACCTCAGCGGGAACGATGATCCCGTCGTTGTTCGCATCCTGATACGTGAAGGGCCGCTGCCAGTAACCGTTCAGCGGATATCCGGGGATTTGGCGAATCGTGTTGCCGATGATGGGCGGTATGGGGCGGCCACTGGGATCGTTGCCCAGCGTGATCAGCTTGTTGCTGTTGTGGGAACCGCTCACCGTGATGTCCCAGCCGAAGGCGGGCCGATCGGCCAAGTTGGCGTTGATCTGACCTTCCCATCCCCAATTACGTACCGAGCCAAGGTTCGTGAGGATGCTGCCGGCCGACGCACCGGAAGACGGAGCTAGTATCTGGTTGATGAGGGCGTCTTTGCTCCGCTTGTTGTAGTGCGTTAAATCGACCGTGAGCCGGCTACCGAAAAGCCGAGCTTCGAAGCCAGCTTCCCACTCAGTGGCGCGCTCAGGCTTGAGCTTGGGGTTCCCGAGCTGTGCTGAGCGTAAGCCCGTGACGTCCACGTTGCCGATGTTCGTCTGCACCGTAGTGAACGTCGTGAGAGCGTCGTTAGGCCCCGGCTGCACTCCCGAGGCGCCAATAGCACCGCGCAGGCGGAACTCGTTGAGCCACGAAAGCCTGGGGAAAAAGCCCTCGTCGGAGATCAGCCACGACACGGATCCCTTGGGGTAATAGACCCTCTGGAAGTCGCTGCCGAAGGCGCTGTTCTGATCGGAGCGCACCGCCGCGGTGAGGAAGAGCCGATCGTTCAGCGCGGCGGCTTCTTCGATAAAGAGCCCCAAGGTGCGGGTCAAAGTGGTTGAGGAAGAGGCGCTCTGGATGGTGGCAGCGCCGGGGACCCGCGCACCTGGGGGGAGTTGTGAACCAGATGCGGTATTCCGAAGGTCGGTGTAATTGACGTACTGGACCCCGATGGACGTCTTGAGCGACAGCCAGCTACGCGCGTTCCAAGTGCTGGTGCTCGTGATGTTGCCGGTGATATTGCGAAGAGTAGCACGAGCGTCGTTGGCGAATCCCAAGCGCTGCGTACCGAAGTCCGGACACGTCTGGAAGCGGCAGAGACTCTTGTCTATGCGGCTGGTCAGGTCGACGCCCACGTCGGCATGGTTGTTCATCCACGCGAAGGG
>DATMBI010000126.1:0-3455 GCA_035559375.1 Gemmatimonadaceae bacterium
TTCGCGTCTGTGGACGCGGGTACCGCCGGTCAGCTCGAGCGCACACCATCAGCTCGAGCGCACACCACCACCTACGCTGTCCGCGCTAGCGTGCGGACGACTTGATCAGCGACCTCAGGCGAGCGCTGAGTGCTCGGGGCCGGAAAGGCTTCGCGATGAAGTCGTCCGCACCCTCCTCGAAGACCCTGACCTCGCTGTCTTCGTCACCTCGGGCGGTCAATACCAGTACAGGGAGCCGCGCAGTCGCGGCCCGGGAGCGCAGATGCCGCAGCACACCGTAGCCGTCCAGGCGGGGCAAATTGAGATCGAGCACTATGACGTCCGGAGCGTGGCGGTCGATTTCGTCTAGTGCGGCCACTCCGTCGCAAGCTTCGGCCACGATGAAGCCGTCGCGCTCCAGGAGGTCGCGCAGAACCTTGCGCAGCGGTTCCTCGTCTTCGACGAGCAATACCGTGTGGCAGCCACCGCCCTTGCGAGTCGGAGCCGCGTGCAGCAGCTCGTCCGCCAACTCGAACGTTTCTTCGGTAAGTGCAGTCGCGCTGCGCGGAGTAGCTACGACTGTACGGTTGGTAGGAGGTGTAACGAGAGTCGTCCGGGCGGGCGTCTGGGACTCCCGCGACCGATCGGCGCGCGGAGCCGGTCTTTCCACGCGCTCCTCTGGCACTTCGAGGACGCGCAGCATTTCTTCGATGTCCGTGCTACCAGCGAGGACGTGGTCCACGCCCGACTCCCACATGGTACGCATCCCACCGGCGCGCGCAGCATCGGCGATCCGGTCGGTGGACTCGCCGGCTGCGATACGTCTTTCCACCTCGGCGTCCGACACCAGGATCTCCTGCACGGCCAGTCGCCCGCGGTAGCCTGTCCCACCGCACTCGGGGCAACCCGCAGCCTTGTAAATCTGTGCCCCTTCCGGGAACCAGCGTGCCAACCGCGGCGGAACAGGGTCCGTCATCTGGACCTTGCAGTGCTGGCATAGCCGCCGCAGTAGCCGCTGTGCTATCACACCCTTGAGAGATGCGGCGATCTTGAACGGTTCGATCCCGATATCCACCAGGCGCGCAACAGCGCTGGCTGCGTCGATAGTGTGCAGGGTGGATAGGACGAGGTGTCCTGTGAGCGAAGCCTGCGTCGCGATAGTCGCCGTCTCGCGGTCTCTGATCTCGCCTACCAGCACTACGTCAGGATCTTGGCGCAGGATGGAGCGCAGCGCGGCGGCAAAGGTGAGGCCGGCTTTTTCGTTCACCTGTACCTGCACTATGCCCGTGAGTTTGTACTCGACAGGGTCCTCTACGGTAACGATGTTGACGCCCCGTTCCTGGATACTGCGGAGGGCCGCGTACAGGGTCGTCGTCTTCCCGGAGCCGGTGGGCCCCGTCACCAGGATTATCCCCTCCCTGAGGTTTATGAGCCCCCTTATGCGTTCCAGCTCGCGAGGCGGTAGGCCGAGTGCATCCAGGGACAGTACCGTTGCGCGGCTGTCCAGGACACGGATCACTACCTTCTCGCCTGTGGATGCAGGGAGGGTAGAGACGCGGAGGTCTACTCGCGCACCGTTGACCGTGACGCGGGCGCGGCCATCCTGGGGACGAAGCCGGTCGGCAATGTCCAAGCTGGACATGATCTTGATGCGCGAGACAAGCGGTATCCCGACCGCACGGGGGAGCACCATCGCTTGGCGCAGCACGCCGTCTATGCGGTAGGTGACTACGATTCCGCCTTCTTGCGACTCGAGGTGTATGTCCGACGCACGCTGTTTGATACCTTCGGCAATGATGTGATCGACCAGCTTGATGATCGGGCGTTCCGAGGCCTGGCTCGCGACAGCGTCCACGTCGAGTTCGCCGTCTTCCTCTGGTGTCGCGGTTTGGACGTCGTAGTCACCGAGGTTTTGAAGCAGCTTCTCGACGGCCCGTTCTGGCCGGTAGAGTTCGTCAAGCCTTTCGAGTATCCGGCCAGGTGGTGCGAGGTGCATCCTTACGGTACGTCCGGTAGCGAAACCGATAGTGTGCTCACAGTCTAGGTCGTGGGGGTCCGCGGTAGCGATGTCGATTATCGAGTCGCTGATGCGGAGCGGTACTATCCGGTAGCGGCGTGCGAGGGACTCCGGGACCGCGTTGCGCGCCTCGGGCGTAGCCTGCGACAGGTCTGCTACCGGCATGCGGAACCGGGCCGAAAGCGCAGCTAAGATGTCTTCGTCTTTAGTAAAGCCGCGGCGTACCGCAGTCTCCCACAGGCTCTCGCCCGCCTCTCGCCTGAGTTCGGCGAGCTGCTGCGAGTCGAGCAGAGCCTGCAGGGTGGGGATCAGCCACTCATCGCGCGGGCGATTTGGCACGGTTGCGGTTACCCCGGCCGGCGAATTCGAACGACTCAAGCTAAAGCTTCCAGGTGTTGTGTGCCATGGCGGCGCTACGGACGATGCCGCAGCGTGTAACTAGCGCGTACCTACAGTATCCTCCAGAGTTCGCGTGCAAGGTCGACGGAGAAGGTCCACCTACCGTCACGAAGACCGCGGGCGGCTGCAAAGCGTAACAAATCGAAGAGCCCAGCCACCCTGAGGCCGAGCGCCGGGTAGATCCCAGAGGTTCCCTCGCTGTACGGTGTGTGCCGAGCGACGGCCACTAGGTGGGCAAATGGCGCTAGGGTGGCGCGGCTGGGGCTCTGCCCGAAGCGACCCAGCGGAATGGCCCAGAACGGAATCGGGATGGCGTAGCTGGCGGTGGCAGTTGCTAGTGTTCGGCTGGTAAAACGGCGCACGTCGTACCCAGGTGCGCTGACCGGTCCCCCCGCCAGCAGATAAAGCTGGGGAACCATCTGGCCGCCCAGCAGGCTGCCGCCGAAGAGCTCCCACTCGAGGCGACCATCGTGCGAGCGGCCTGATGCCTGTAGCGTTAGGCGCAGGTACGAGATCCGCGCACCACTATCCGGGAGCAGGATTCCGGCACGGAGTCGAGTGCTGGTCGCGAGCGTTCCTCCGGCCCACGCTAACGCGGTGCGCCTCGCCTCGAGCTCCAGTGCCGGGCCTCGTGCAGGGAGCGCGGGGAGTGCATCCCGAAAACGACGCCGCGCCGGTCGGGCCGCTACGCGCAGCGGCCTGTGGACCTCGTAACCGGCTGCTACGCGCAGGGACCAGCGCGGCAGCTCGGGTTCCCCAGCAGCCAGGTCCAAGCGCGCCGTGGCGAAGCGCACCTCGTACAGTTCGCGATAGTCGGTACCGAACTCCTGGGCCGCCAGCGAGTTCACCACACCCGAAGCTTCGGCTACGTCTCTAGCGTCGCGATACTCCATCCCCAAGGCCAACCCGGAGGACAGCCAAGGAGCGAAGTCGTGCGCTAGAGCCACGCTTCCCTTCCACCGCGAATCTGCTAGACCGTAGCGCGCACTGAGAGAAATGCGAGGCGACCGGCCGAGTCGCAAGCCAGCACCAAGCGAGAGCCCCTGGTAGCGATCGAAAC
>DATMBI010000127.1:0-10257 GCA_035559375.1 Gemmatimonadaceae bacterium
CTAGCTGGAGTGCGTCACTTCTTCGTGGAGCACGACAATCCGGCCGATCCGTTCGCCAGCGTGGAGACGAGCTACAGATATCTGTCGAGCCTCGAGCTCTAAGAAGTATCGGCGATCGCGCGTGATGCAGGTCTCGCTGGCGTTTCGGAGAGGACATCGTCCAGGATCGCTACGAATGTGCTCGCATCGTGTTCGTCCCAGCACAGGGGTGGCTTGATCTTGAGGACATTGTTGTCCGGTCCGTCGGTGCTGACCAGCACGCCTCTCTGGCGCATGCGGTTGGCCACGTAAGCAGCCAGCGCAGGCGCCGGGATTCGCTGTTCGCGGTCCAGTACCAATTCCACTCCGAGGAAGAGGCCCATTCCACGAACGTCGCCCACGAGAGGATGGGAGTCCGCCAGTCGCTGGAGCGAGTTCTTGAGGAGCTGCCCGATCGTCGCTGCCCGTTCCTGCAGGCCTTCGCTCTGCACCACCCGCAGCACGGCCAGGCCTGCTGCACAAGAAACAGGGTTACCGCCGAAGGTATTGAAGTATTCCATTCCGTTGGCGAAAGCGGCGGCTATCTCCGGAGTGGTGATTACCGCGCCTAACGGGTGGCCATTGCCGATAGGTTTTCCGAGCGTGACGATGTCGGGAACCACGCCTTGAGTTTGGAAGGCCCAGAAGTGAGTTCCGCTTCTGCCCAATCCCACCTGCACTTCGTCGGCTATGCAGACTCCGCCCGCGGCTCGCACGTGGCGATAGGCTTCGCGTAGATAGCCAGGAGGAAGGACGATCTGTCCAGCGCAGCTCATGATGGATTCGCAGATGAAGGCACTGGGTCTACGGCCCATCTGACGTATACGGGCCACAGCTTCGCGCACGCCCTGCGCGTACTTGATCCCTGCTTCAGGGTCTCCCCGCCGGAAGGGCCCTCTGTAGTCGTCGGGAAGCGGCACCTTGTGCACCCAATCTGGCCTGCCACTCCCTCCTGGTCCGTCGAACTTGTAGGGGCTTATATCGACCAGGGTCGTAGTATTCCCATGGTACGCCGCTTCCACGACGATCGTGTCCCGCTCGCCCGTATACGAACGCGCCAGTCTGAGAGCCAGTTCGTTGGCTTCGCTGCCGGAGCAAACGAAGTAGCAAACGCGCAGCGGTTCGGGTAGCGTCGTCACGAGCGCCTCAGCGTATTCCACGAGCAGCCGGTGCAGGTAGCGAGTATTGGTATTGAGTACAGCCGCTTGGCGCTGGATAGCCTGCACTACCGAGGGATGTTCGTGCCCGACGTGAGCGACGTTGTTGACAGCGTCCAGGTACCGCTGGCCCGAAGCGTCGTAGAGGTATTGCATCGCTCCGCGCACGATGTGCAGTGGGTCGCGGTAGGAGATGCTGAGTGAAGGCCCGATGACTCGAGAACGGCGCTGTTTGAGATCGGAATTGTCAGGGGGGCGACCAGCTCGCGCTTCCCGAGGAAGCTCCAAGAGTGGAGTTGGATCCGGCGACAGTGACAGCCATACCTCGCGCTCCAGGGGACGCGCGACCCCAGGGAAATCGCCCTCGTAGTCCAGAAGGTCAGCTATGACCTGGACGTGTACGTGGGGCCACCATCCGCCGTTTACGTCGCTGGTGCCTACCCAACCGATCAGTTCTCCTGCGCCGACCTCGGCACCAGGTTCGAGGCCCCGCAGCGATTCCCGGCTGAGGTGGCCGTAGAGTGTCCAGAAGACCAGCTCCTCTTCGTCGACCCGATGCTCCAACACCACGGTCGGGCCGTAGTTGCCGTCCCCGGCATTGTCGCGCAGGGAGTGTACTCTGCCCCGAAGGGGGGCGAAGATCGGCGTACCGGGTTCGGCGAAGATGTCGATGGCTGTGTGCACCGTGCGCCACTCGGTGCCCTCGTTCCCCTCCACCGCGAAGAGTGGCGAAGTATAGATGGGCCGCACCTCGTCATAGCGGCCCACGGCTACTCGAACCCCGGCGCAGTCGAGCGCGTGTCGGACGTGGGCGGCGAAGCGCGAACGGTCGCGCCACACGTCGGGCGTGCCCAAGTCGCCGCTTTCTACGCTGGCGTCGAATACGTATAGATCCCTGCTGTCGGTGCGCGTCCCCAGCAGGGGTGCGAAGGAGCCGCGGTTGCGGTCCAGCCACCGTGCCACTCTCGTGCCCACCGGACATGGCTCGAGGTCGCAGGCGTGCCGGAAGCGGTAGAGTGCCAAACGCTTCTGATAGCGGCGCAGGCGCTCCAAAGTTTTCCAGGCAGGTGCAGCACTGATCTGCAAATACCGGTTCCCGGGCTCGAGTTCGGCTTGCAGGGCGGCGTTGACTACCGAGAGCGCCAATCGACTTCGCACGAGATCGAAGAGCAGTTCGATTTCTTTCTCGTGGAGCGGCAGTACCGAGTGATAGCCGGCTAGCAATCTAGCAGCTGCAGAGACCGGGTCGGGTTTGTCCAGCATGATGTACGACATGGCGATCGCGACGTCAGCCGCCACAGCCGTTTCGCACATGTCACCGAAGTCGAGGATCCCGCTGACTCGCGGCCTCCCGTCCGTTGCAGCTTCGACGAGGATGTTGTGATCGTTGCCGTCGTTGTGGAGCACCGAGCGGCGCAGCGAGTCGAGTGCGGGTACTATGGAGGACCGGTGGTGCTCCAGTATTTCTTCCAAGAAAGACCGCTTGTCGGGATCGGAAACCTTCCCCAAGTGCTCCAGTGCCCACGCTGCCGTCCCCAGCTCCCACTTGAGGCGCCGCTGTGCTGCTGGGTGCCGGAAATCGCGAAGTGCGAGGGCCAGACGTCCCAGGGCTTGACCGACGCAGTGCTGCAGTTCTGGAGAGTGCGGCTTCCAGATAGCCAGCGGTGTACCAGGCAGCCAGGTAAGCAGCCGTGCCAAAACAGTCGTCTCGCCGCCTCGCACCGTAGCGTAAGCGAGTCCGTCCTGAGTGGGTACTAGTCTGGGGAGGGGGAGGGCCGGGTCGCGCGCTGCAAGGTGCGTTAGGGCTGCGGCCTCGAGCTCCACAGCCTCCCTATACGCGGGCTCGCTAAACTTGAGAACGAAGTGTCTTCCGTCGGCTGTGCTCGCCCGGAAGTTCAGATCGCGTTCGCCAGGAAGAGGGATGAGGGTCGCACGCAGCGACCAGTGCTCTTCGAGGAGGATCGCCGCCTCGGCGGTCGTAAGGGCTGGAACGCGGTAATGGAGCTGCAGCATGGCTTGAATTTAAGCGGCGAGCTTCCGCAGCGGTGATCTTTTTCTTGCGGTGTACGAGCGCGACCTGCATTATCGGGCGGAGCGAGCGGAGGTCATTGTGGGCAGGTGGACTTTTCGGCGAACCGCATTGTGCTGTCTGGTGCTGGCCGCAGCGTGCACGTCCTGGCGACCGCGCGATGTGCCGGATCCGCCGGCTCCTGTCCAGCAATTTCGGCGGCCGGTGCGAGTTACGTTGACCGATGGACGTAGCTTCGAGCTCCGCAATGCAATCGTGGCCACGGACAGCCTATTCGGAACGACCAACGATCTGGCCAGTTTGAGAATGCGGTTTGCGTTGCGCGATGTCCGATCGCTCGAGGAGAACGAGAAAGACGCGCGTGCGACATTGGCTCTGATCGCGGTCCTCGCATTGGTGGCTGGCTTCACCGGGATATTCGGCGTCGGTTTCAAGTAGGAAACCACCGCTGGCGTTTCCGGGTCTTTCCTCGTGCGTGCACGAGGCGTAATGTGGACCCACGATGGGCCTGCCGGCTGGATCGCGGCCCGTTAGAGACGAGATCGCTGGAGGAAAGGCAAAATGCGGTGCGTTCGACAGACTGCCGGAGTGTTTTTCGTAGCCCTCGTTGTGCTGCCCGCGGTGGTGCTGGCGCAGACGAATGGGCGCAACGTGCGCGCCAACTGGGAGTTGGCCAACAAGTTCAGCCCGGAGGCGTTGCGGCGCGTTACGTACAGCCAGCAAGTGGTTCCGCGGTGGATAGGCAAGAGCGACTCCTTGTGGTACAACTGGCGCGATCGAAACGGCTCGACTTTTTATTTGGTTTACCCGCCGGCTAAACTGAAGCGCCCGCTTTTCGATCACGGCAAGCTGGCAGCGGCACTTTCCAGCGCGCATCGCAAGCCGTACGAGCCCAACAATCTCCCCTTTACCACGGTCAACTTCACTAAGGACCACAAGGCCATACGGTTTACCGTCGATACCGGCGCTGCGGCCACGCGCTACGAGTGGCATCTCGTCAACGAGGTGTTGCGGAGTTTGGGCCGCCCGCCGCGTCCCGATTCGCTCCCGCCTGACGAGGAGCGAGAGGAGGTGCAACAGGGCGGGCGTGGTGGTGGCCCTGGTGGAGGCCAGAACCAGGATTTCCGGAACTTCTCTCCGGACAGCACCGCTTTCGTTTTCGCCAGGGATCACAACCTGTTTCTCGTGGAAGTAGGGAAGCCCGATACAATTCAGCTGACGCGTGACGGCGAACGGAACTACAGTTTCGGCTTCCGCGACACCTCGCAGGTGCAACAGCAAGAGGACCAGGAGGACACAGGCCAGCGCCAGGGGAGGGGACGCGATCCTCGTGTACGGCCCAACGTCACTTGGTCGCCCGATTCGCGCGCGTTCTTCATCACGCGCATGGATCAGCGCAAGGTTCGAGAACTGTACCTCGTGAACGTGCTCGCCGAGCCCAGGCCCACCTTGGTGTCCTATCCCTACGCGATGCCCGGCGAAGAGAACGTGGCTCAGATGGAACTATGGGTTTATCACAGAGGCGAGCCAGCGCTCAAGCAGGTGAACGTCAAGAAGTGGCGCGACCAGAGATTGTTCTACATTCACTGGACAACGGGGAGCGACAAGCTGCGATTGGTGCGGCGGGACCGTCCGCAGCGTAACCTTGAACTGATCGAGGTCGACCTGAAGACGGCTGCGATCAAGTCTCTGCTGAGCGAGTCGGTCGAGAATGCCAATCTCGAGTCCCAAGCTCCGCGTTACGTACGTGGCGGCGGGGACATGATCTGGTGGTCCGAGCGAACTGGCTGGGGGCATTACTACCTTTACGACCATAACGGCAACTACAAGCGGCCGCTCACTTCAGGGCAGTGGCGCGCGGATCAGATCGTTCAGATCGACTCGGTGGCAGGCGTAATCTGGATAAGCGGAGTCGGCAGGGAACCGGGCGAGAACCCCTATTTCCGGCATCTCTATCGAGTCAACGCTGACGGCAGTGGTTTCGCCTTGGTCGACGCTGGCAACTTCAACCATTCGACCGTCCTTTCGCCGACCAAAAAGTACATCGTCGACAACTACTCTCGTGTGGACGTGCCGACCAAAGCGGTTGTGCGGGATGCTAACGGCAACGTCGTGATGCCCCTGGAGGAAGTGGACGTTACGGAGCTGCGAGCGATGGGGTGGCGACCGCCCGAGCCGTTCGTGGTCAAGGCTGCAGACGGGGTGACTGACATTTACGGAAACATGTGGCGGCCTTTCGATTTCGACTCCACCAAGAAGTACCCCATTATCGCCAGTGTCTATCCTGGCCCGCAGACCGAGCAGGTGAACACGTCCTTCAGCGTTGGAGGGGTGCAGCAGCAGCTCGCGCAGCTCGGTTTCGTGGTAATTCAAATCGGTAACCGCGGAGGGAGCCCGCTCCGCTCCAATGCTTACCAGAGTTTCAGTTACTACAACCTCCGCGACTATGCCATCGCCGACAAGAAAGCGGGAATCGAGCAGCTAGCGGCACGCTATCCGTGGATAGACATCGAGCGCGTGGGCATCTACGGGCACTCGGGTGGCGGGTTCTTGACCGCTGCAGCGATGATGCTCCCGCCTTACAACGAGTTTTTCAAAGTCGGGGTCGCCTCGGCGGGGAACCACGACAACAATATCTACAACCAGAACTGGAGCGAGCAGTACCACGGTTTGCGAGCGGTGGCTCGGTCGGCGGACAGCTCTCAAGGGCGGAGGGTAGCCGGAAGGCCTAACGGTGGAAACGGTGCTCCTCCGGACACTGGCTACGTGGACGACTCGCTGCGCTACGTGATCCGCGTGCCGACGAACATCGAATTGGCTCCCAACCTCAAGGGGCGGCTGCTGTTGGTGCATGGGGACATGGACAACAACGTTCACCCAGGGAACACCATCCGGCTGGTCAACGCGTTGATAAAGGCCAACAAGCGCTTCGACTTCATGATCATGCCAGGCAAGGCGCACGGATTTGCGGACTACCAGCCTTACTTCAATCGCATGTTGATGGAGTACTTTGCCGAGCACTTGTTAGGCGATTACTACCGGACCAGCGCGGAGATCAAGTAGAGCGTTCGGGGACCGTGCGGAGGTAGCGCTCTCCTTGCTGCATGAGGGCGGCGAATGCTTCTTCGTCGCGCCCGGCGACGATCGTGTGGAGCCTTTCTACCGCGTCGCGGAGTGCTTGCAGCGCAGAGAGCCCGAAGTCGTTGAGCGCTTGGATTTCGAAGTACAGGTGCGGATTCTCGGAGGCCACGCGCCGGGCCACTTCGATCTGGGCATCGAATGTAGTGCTGGAGAGTTGGGCCAGGCGCGCGGCTTCCTCGCCGCTTTCCGCGAGTGCCGTGAAAAAAGCGATGTTGAGCGCGTGCGAGAGCCCGAGAATGTAGGCGACTAGCCGGTCGTGCGAGTCGAGGTCCATGTCCACTTGAGTGGCCATCGTGGAGGCGAAGAGCTCGCGGACGCGGTCGGTTGCTTCCGGCACTCCTAGGTCTATGAAAATCACGTGCCGGCCGGAAAGCAGCTCCGTGTCCGGGCCGAACATCGGGTGGATCGAGGTCACTCGCACGCCGGCGTTCCGAAGGGCGTAGAGGGCCGTCCTGAGAGGGCTCTTCAGCGAGCCGATGTCGAAGACGACGCCGCGTGGCCGAACTTCGGCCAGTGCTTCGAGGATTCGAGCCGAAGCACGGAGCGGTGCCGCTACGGCGATCAGGTCGTGGTCGAGGTCGAGCTTTTTCCAATCGGGATGGTGAGGGAATTCGTCGACCGTACCGCTTGGGTCGGCAATTTCTACGGCGTAGCCTTGAGAGGCCATGAAGCGTGCTAGCCAGCGACCCATTTTACCCGCGCCACCGATGACGAGGGCACGAGCTCCGGTTCCTGTGCCGCGGGCCTGCACTCTGTGCTGCTCTTGGACTTTCAGCGACGAGCGTATGAGTAGCTGCACCAATTGGCTGGCGAGGTCAGACGGTAGGCCTAGTTCGCTAGCCGCGGCCTGCGCGCGGCTGGCTACTTCCTTTTCTTGGGCGTAGTCCCGCGTGGGGAGGCCGGCGGCCTCCTTCAGGCGGCCGATTTCGCTAACCAGCGATTGGCGACGGGCCACGAGATTCAGGATTGTGCGATCAAGCTGGGCCAGCTCCGCGCGGCGTTCGGCCAGCGCGGCCAGCAATCGCCTTTCGGGGTCAGTACGGTCGGGATCCGGCATCGAGCTAACGTGGTTAAGCGTACTGGCGAGCCTTCGGTACTGCTGCAATGATATGCTGTGCTTCTGCGTATAGTGAACGATACCACCTAGGTCATGGAGGCTAGCTGATGGTCAGGCCTGTTGGATTTGCCGTACTGGTAGCGCCGCTACTGGTGGCGTTGAGCAGTCGCACGCACCCGCCTCAGGGGACGCAGGGTGTGCCGGTAGCGCAGGAATTCGATCGCCTGCACTTCAGGTCCATTGGGCCTGCAACGATGTCGGGTCGGATTTCGGACCTGGCTGTGTACGAGGCGAATCCTGGCATTTACTACGTCGGAACGGCCCACGGCGGAGTTTGGAAGACTACCAACAACGGTACCACGTTCACTCCCCTTTTTCAGCACGAGGGGTTGATGTCCATCGGGGACGTGACGGTGTCGCAGATAAACCCCGACCTCGTCTGGATCGGGACGGGCGAATCCAACAATCGCCAGAGCACGTCGTGGGGTAGTGGCGTCTGGAAATCCACCGACGGTGGCAAGACGTGGCAGTTCATGGGGTTGGGTAACTCGAAGCATATCAATCGAATCGTGATCGATCCCGTCAACAACGATGTGGTTCTGGTAGCTGCGACCGGGCCCCTTTTCGGCCCGGGTGGTGATCGGGGTGTTTACAAGACCACGGACGGTGGCCGCACTTGGCGCCAGGTGCTCAAGGGGGATGGCGACACTGGGGTCAACGATCTGGTTATGGCGTGGTCCGATCCCAAGATCCTCTTCGCTTCGACCTATCAGCGTCGCCGTCTGGCGTGCTGCATGAACGGCGGCGGGCCGGGTAGCGGGATCTGGAAGTCCACAGATGGGGGGGAGACGTGGACGCGTCTCACGGGCAATGGACTGCCTGAGGGTCCTCTGGGGCGCATTGCGATCGATGTCTATCGCAAGAGCCCGAACATCGTGTATGCGCTCATTGAGGGACCGGCTGTAGGAGGCCGGGGTGGAGGGGGCGAGGTGCCTCCCGGGGGTGCGGAGGCTGAGGCCGGACGAGGTGGCGGGCAGGCCGCAGCGGCAGGTGTTTCGGGGTTGTATCGGTCGGACGACGGAGGCGCTACGTGGCGGCGCGTCAATCCTACGAACCCGCGACCGATGTATTTCAGCCAGGTACGGATCGATCCCGAGACTCCGGATAGAGTCTACCTAGGTGGGGTGGGGTTGCATCTGACTATCGACGGTGGTCGCACGATCGAGACCGACGCAGCCATGTCCACCCACGACGATGTGCACGCTATATGGATCGATCCTGCCAATCCAGATCACATCCTGATCGGGAACGACGGTGGTCTGGCGGTTTCGTACGATCGCAGTAAAACGTGGGTTTTCTTGCCTAACCTTCCCGTGGGCTTGTTCTACCATGTCAGCTACGACATGGAGATTCCGTACAACGTGTGCGGTGGGATGCAGGACAACTACAACTGGTGTGGGCCCAGCGCCTCGCGCCACAACCGGGGCATTTTCAACCACGACTGGTTTCAGGTGTTGGGCGGTGATGGCTTCGTTACGCTGGTCGACCAGCGGGATTCGCGCATCATCTACACCGAGTCCCAGGATGGCAACATCATTCGGCGCAACAAAGTAACCGGCGAATCCAAGAGCATCAGGCCCACACCCCAGAACGTCACACCGGCGCCGAAGGAGGGTGAGACGTTCAGGTTCCACTGGGATACGCCGATGATCTTCTCGCCGCACGATCCCGGTGTGCTGCTTGTTGCGGCGAACAAGGTCTTTCGTTCCACGGACCGCGGAGATTCGTGGACCGTGATCAGTCCGGATTTGACTACTGGAGCGAATCGGGACACGATCGCCGTCATGGGGGTGAAGGGCGCGGATATAACCATAGCGCGGCACGACGGAATCGCTGCTTGGCCAGCGATCGTGGCGTTGGCGGAGTCACCACGGCAGCCGGGTGTTTACTACACGGGAACGGATGACGGCGTGGTGAGTGTTTCGAGGGATGGCGGGCGGACTTGGCGAAATATCACTGCTAACATTCCCGGATTCCCGGCTGGAGCTTACGTCTCGGAAGTAGTGCCCTCGCGTTACGCTGCGGGCCGAGTGTACGTGACTGTGGACAACCACCGGGCCAACGACTACGAGACCTATATTTGGGTAAGCGAGGATTTCGGCCAGACGTTCCAGTCGCTGAAGAGCAATCTTTCGGGCGAGAACGTTCGCACGCTGACCGAAGATCACCGTAACCCGGACGTGCTCTACAT
Organism: Gemmatimonadaceae bacterium; assembly: GCA_035559375.1. Lineage (GTDB taxonomy): Bacteria > Gemmatimonadota > Gemmatimonadetes > Gemmatimonadales > Gemmatimonadaceae > DATMBI01. The sequence continues at coordinate 9,654 of DATMBI010000127.1, forward strand.
CGGCACCGAGACGGGGATCTTCGTTACGTTGGATCGGGGCAAGAGCTGGAAGCGGCTCAAGGGGCGCAACTTCCCCACCGTACGGGTGGACGAGATTACGCTGCACCCGCGCGACAATGCCATGATCGTCGCGACGCATGGACGGGCGTTGTGGATCTTGGACAATTTGGAGCCGATCCAAGAGTACACCACTGTTCAAGCGGCGAATTCGGACGCCAAGCTGTTCTCGATTCCTACGGCGTTGCAGTGGAAGCAGAAGGACCACCTGAACGACGAGTTCTGGGGTCATCAGTACTTCGTGGGCGAAAACCCACCCGTGGATGCGGTGATCAACTTCCATCTGAAGCGCTCGGTTCCTGATCTACGGGTACGCATCAGCGATGCCGGTGGGCGGACGGTGCGCGAGTTGGCGGTGCCGGCGAACAAGAACCAGCCGGGTATCCAGACCGTGTGCTGGGATCAGCGAGTAGAGCCCATTCAGGTTGCCGATTCGTTGCTGGGTGCTCCTGGGGCACGTGGTCGGGGGGCCGGAGCGGGTGCGTTTGGAGCTGGTGGCCGTGGGCAGGCAGTGCCGGGTGTACCGGCTCCGCTTCCCGAGCCGGGC
>DATMBI010000128.1:0-2237 GCA_035559375.1 Gemmatimonadaceae bacterium
GGAGTGTGCAAGCGATGGTGGAACGAGCCGTGCACTGGCTGGAGGAGTGGGGGAAGGGCTGCCGTAGGCGGGAGGCGGTGCATGCATGAGCTGAGCGTGGCGCTCGAGGTCTGCAGGATCGCCGAGGAGCGGCTGGGTCCGGAGCGTGCGTCCCGTCTCCGCACGATAGCGGTGAGGGTAGGCGATCGGTGGGGGATGGAGCCGGCGAACCTGGCGTTCTGTCTCGACGCGTTGCTGAGCGCCCCGCCGTTCGGCCGGGCCAGCGCCCGCATCGAGCGGTGTGCGGGGGACGTGCTGGAGCTGGAGTACTTGGAGGTGGACGATGGCGATCCGAACGATCTCGGTACGTGAGCGAATCATGGCGCGTAACGACGCAGTGGCGGCCGAGGTGAGGCGCAGGCTGGCGGAGCACGGGGTCGCGGCGCTCAACCTGGTGTCGGCGCCGGGTTCGGGGAAGACGACCCTGCTGGAGCGCACTCTGGACACGCTAGGCAGGGATCTGCGTATCGCCGTCGTCACCGGCGATGTACAGACGCAGAACGACGCGGAGCGCCTGGCGCGGCGTACGACACGTTTGGTGCAGGCTGTGGTCACCGGCGGAGCCTGCCACCTCGATGCCAGTCAAGTGGCGGAAGCGCTGAACGCGATCGAGCTGGAGAAGACGGACCTGCTGTTCGTCGAAAACGTAGGGAATCTGGTATGTCCTGCAGGATGGGATTTGGGCGAGACCGCCAAGGTCGTTGTCTTTGCCGTGACCGAGGGAGAGGACAAGCCGGTCAAGTATCCCGCGCTTTTTAGAGCCGCTCGTTACGTAGTCGTCAGCAAGGCAGACCTGCTCCCGTACGTACCTTTCGATCTCGAGCGTGCGTTAGGCTACCTGGAGGAAGTGAATCCGGACGCGGAAGTGTTCGTGCTGTCGGCGCTGACGGGCCGCGGGATGGATCGGTGGTTCGATTTCGTCCGCAGCCAGGTCCAGCCGCGGGTGGCGGTGTAGCGATGGCAGCGGTACTGAGCGAGCGAGAATCCGCCTCTGGTCCGGCTACTGGCTCAGTCGCGCGTCAGGCGGTGCTCGTGCAGGTAGGTGGCGTAGCCCAGGGTGTCGGCTTCCGGCCGTTCGTGCATCGGCTGGCGGAGGGACTCGGCCTCGCGGGTTGGGTGCGGAACTGTAGCGGTGTGGTCGAGGTGCATGTCGAGGGGGATAGCAGTGCGATCGCCCGTTTCCTGGAGCGCCTGCGGAACGAGGCGCCTCCTCTGGCAAGGCTGGATACGCTGCAGGTCGAGGAGGTGGAGGCCGAGGGGCTGCGGTCGTTCGCGATCGTAGCCAGCGGCGACTCGCGTCCGGAGAGCGTGCTGCCACCACCGCCGGACGTGGCCGCGTGCGAACGCTGTGTTGCCGAGTTGTTCGATCCAGCGAACCGGCGCTACGGCTACCCGTTCATCACGTGCACCGACTGTGGTCCGCGCTTCACCGTAGTCCAGCGCATGCCTTACGATCGGGAGCGCACCAGCATGTCGGCGTTCGAGATGTGCGCCGATTGCGAGCGCGAGTACAGTGCGCTGGGCGATCGCCGCCATCATTCGCAGACCAACAGTTGTCCGGTGTGCGGTCCTGTGCTCTGGTACGAAGAGCCGGGCGAGAACGAGCCAGCGGCGTTAGGCGATGCGGCCCTGGATCGGGCGGCACGGCTGGTTCTGGGTGGCGGGATACTGGCGTTGCGGGGGATCGGTGGCTTTCACCTGGCCGTGGACGCGACCTCGGAGCGTGCGGTGCAGCGCCTGCGAGAGCGGAAGCGCCGCGAGGCCAAGCCGTTGGCGTTGATGGTGCGCGATCTGGACGAGGCTCGAGCCCTGGCGGTGGTCGAGGACGCGGAGGCTCGGCTGTTGACTTCGCCAGAGCGTCCCATCGTGCTGCTGCGTCTCAGGGAGGGGAACGGTCCGATCGCTGCGGGTGTGGCGCCGGGCCTAGCGTGGTTGGGGGTGATGCTGGCCTACTCGCCGCTGCACCTTTTGCTGCTGGAGCGGGTGCGCCGGCCGCTGGTGATGACCAGCGGTAATCTGAGCGAGGAGCCGATCGTGGCCGGATCGAGTGAGGCGCGAGCGCAGTTGGGAAGCGTAGCCGACGGCTTCTTGCTGCACGACCGCGAGATCGTGGTGCGTTGCGACGACTCCGTGGCGCGTGTGGTGGACGAGAAGCCGCTGCTTTTGCGGCGCGCTCGTGGGTACGCGCCCCTGCCACT
>DATMBI010000129.1:0-12450 GCA_035559375.1 Gemmatimonadaceae bacterium
TTCCCAGTCGACTTCGATGCCTACCAGTCGCCATCGCACTCCATCGCGGCTCTGGCGCAGCAGCGCCTGCTTTCCGACGAAAGACTGCTTGTCGAAGGCCACGGTCCACTCCAAGCCTAGTTCGAGTGGGGTGCTGGTCTGCTCCTCTACCATGGCCTTCCGCGCCGAGATGTAATCCACGTCGAGGAGTAACAGGCCCGCTTCGATGCGCGCCATGTCCAGTGCGAGCAGGCCTGCCGGGAGCAAGCCATAGTACCGTCCCTCCTCTAGTATCACGTCCCACACAGCCACGGCACCGTCGGCAGGTATCCAAATCTCGTAACCTAGGTCTCCTGTGTACCCGGTTCGGGTCACCGTCACAGGAATACCACGGATCGACCCCGTCGTCAGTGCAAAATAGCGCAGAGCCCTGAGATCACGATCCATCGCCCGCTCTAGCACTGCCCGCGCGTTAGGTCCCTGCACGGCCAGAGCTGCGAGCTTTCTGCTCACGTCTTCGATCGTGACGTCCATTCCGACGGCATTGGCCATCAACCATCGGTAGTTGGGGTCTCCGGACGTTACCCGGAAATGGTTTTCCCCGACTTTGGCCACTGTCCCATCGTCCAACACCTTGCCCCGCTCGTCGCACCACGGCGTGTACGCCACACGTCGCTCAGCAAGGCTGCTGATTCTCCTGGTTACAATCCGATCGAGCAAACGCGCAGCGTCTCTCCCTCGTACCTCGTACTTGTAGAGCGGCGAAACGTCGAACGCGGCAGCGGCGCTCCGCACCGCGTGGTACTCCCAGTCGTGTACCAGATCGTAAGAGCCGGGGACAGCATAGCCAGCCCAGCGACGCCAGTTCCAGCTCCGGCAGAGCGCTGCGGTTCTGGAGTGGAAGGGTGTGACTAGCAGCCCTTCCATTACATCGAAACCTTTTTCTCCTGCTGTTTCTGGCGGGCACGCAGGTGGGATTCCATTTCCAGCCGCGGAACCCCTTTGGTCCACCACTCCGGTGCGGGGGCATCCTTGAGGAAATGGTCGAAGAACTCCCTCATTCTGGCTGTATAATCCTTTTGGTTTCTAGGCTGCGCCAGGCCATGATTTTCTCCGACGTACTGGAGCAGTACGACGTCCTTACCCAAGGCTCTAAGGGTGTTGAAAAACGTGATCCCCTGATTGAAATCGACTGCCCCGTCACGCTCGTTGTGCAGCAGAAGCAAAGGAATCTGTACCTTGTCAGCGTGAAATGCGGGAGAGTTACGGATGTAAGCGTCGAAATTCTCCAGAAAATCGCCCGAAAAACGGCCCTGACTAGACTCGAAGATCGGCTGGTTCGCACCGCCGGTGTTCCAATAAACGGACGAATACATGCTGACCATGTCGGTGAGCGCTGCACCGGCTACCGCCGCTCGAAAGAGTTTTCCGGTCTGCGTGGCGAGGAAGGCCGTCTGGTAGCCGCCCCACGAGTGACCGTGCAGTCCAATCCGCTGCGGATCAGCTACCCCTGCCGCGATGGCCGCCTCCACAGCAGGTACGACGCACCACACGGCTGACATTCCCGGATCGTTCACCTTGTACACTATGTCCGGCTGGAGGACTGCATAACCGCGGCTCGTGTAGACACTAGGATTGAAAGCTCGTGTCTCGTTGGGAACCGAATATGCGTGCAGGTTCTGCGACAGCTTTTCGTAGATATAGACTACCGTAGGATAGCGGCGGCCCGGCTGGTAATCCGCAGGAAGGTAGAGCGCAGCCTGTAGCGAATCGCCCTTGCTACTGACGTAATCTAGAAGCCTCGCTCCAGAGGACCATTTGTACTCCTTTTGCTGCGGGTTTGCTTCCGTCAGCCGTCGGGGTCGCGCAAAACTGCGATCAGCCACCCAGTAATCGGGGAATTCCGACACGGTCTCTCTAGTGTACAAAAAGACTTCTGCGTCCCGAGCACGACGCACGACGTAGCGTGCGTCGTCCCATAGTAGTCGCTCGACTGCCTGCCGCCCCGGCAATAGCCGCACTATGCCTTCCTTCTTCGTGCGCTCGCCATAAACCGTGAAATACTGTGGCTTGGAAAGGTCGATCCCGCGCTCTCGCGGATCGTACACGACGCGACCTCTGTAACGCAACCGCTCGGATCGGCCGTTTCCAGTGATATTCACTGCCCCCCCTTCTCCCACCACAGGTACTTTCCAAATGTCCCAATTGTCGGAAAGCAGTACGCTGCCAGCATCTGCAGACCATCCGATCACTGGTGTAGGCGGCTTTTCCACATTGTGATCGTCTTCCGTATTCACGAACGACGTCGGGACCCCTCGCGTTATCGGTCGCGCGGAGCCGGTTACGAAATCGTAGATCCAGTACTCTCCGTCTCGATAATAAAGGAACTTGCTCCCGTCAGGCGAAGGCGTCGGAGGATACCGCTGCTCGCGCACGACCAGCCTGCGCTCCCCGGTGCGCGCATCGATCGCGTAGACGTCGCGCCGCTGACCGCCGTCGATGTTGTCGCGCAGTTCGTATTGACGCCGATCGAAGCCGATGGCGTATCGATCTCCTGGCACCACGGTCACATCTTTGACCTCGGGTGTAGCCAGCTGTACGAATCGACGCTCTCGCAGACGATAAGCCACCAAAAAGGTGAAGCTTCGGTCCCGTGCCTCTTCCACCTGCTGCTGCGACTGAAGCCTGGGTTCCTTGGAGTGCCACAGCACCAGCGTCGGAAGAGAATCCTCGCTTCCGGCAGCCCTGCCAGTCGCTTGCATCGCACCCGGTACGCCGGCCGCAGGACGGACGTCAGGACGCTGGCCCCGCGCCTCGAGCTCACTGCGGACTGGCGCCACGCCGAAGAAAATGGCCGACTCGTCCCCCGCCCAGCGAGGTGCACGCTCCGGGCTGATCCGCATTCCTCGAGGGAAACCCAACGAATCGTTCGCAGCGATGCGCACGCTGACCGGTCCGCCAGCAGCAGACAAATTCCTGAAGCCCAGGATCACGTAGACGGTGTCAGAACGCGCACTGTCCGGACGCCCGCGTAGCACGCTCAGGGCCAAACCGCTATCGGACCAAGCAAGCCTCCGATAGAGCTGGCTATCGGAATCGAGGACTTTGATTGCATCGCCACGAAGATCCCTGACGTAAACACCGCTCCCTACGAGGTCGCGCGTCTGTACGGTCCACGCCAACCAGGCACCTTCGCTGTGGAGTGCAAATTCACTGACATTGCCCAGAGTAGTGACGGCACCGCTACGCAAATCCAGCAGAAGCAGATCGCCACTTTGCGGTCCCTGTTGACCCTGCGTGCCGCTCGGTGCATCTGCATACCGCTGCATGATCAGCCATGCTGGTTTCTCTCCTGCGAACATGAACCGACTGACCCGCTCGAACTCGCGCTTCTCGCCAGTGGCCAAGTCGACTAAAGCGACCGAGTTGAAGAGTTGCCGACGTTGCCCGCGTGCACGTCGAGCTTCGGCCGCCGAGGGATAGACTGTGAACGCTAGCCACCGGCCGTCGCCAGACAGTTGTACGGGGCCACTCTGCGCCGGCCCGGCACCTCCCGCAGAGGCGCTCGGTTCCCCTATGGGAAAGCGGAGCTCGCGCGTACTCGTGGTGGCCCGTGCCACTACTTCGCCGTCGCCCTCGTTAGGCACGAGCTGGTACGCGATCCACGAGCCATCCAGCGTGAAGACCGCTGATCTGATCGTCTTCCAACCAGCCAGGTCTTGTGGGTCGAGCTCCTTGAGCGCAGCTCGTGCCCCTTCGCGCTCGGATGACTGTTGCGCTACAGCACCTCGCCATGCCAACAAGGCTAGCAACAGCAACGCACGGCGGCCTGCAAACACCTTCATATGCCCTCCGATCTCACTCCTGGCGTGGTGGTTTCACGTGCCGGAACGTTATCCGGCCCCGCGTCAGGTCGTACGGTGAAACCTCTACCCGGACATAGTCTCCTGCCAGCACGCGAATCCTGTGCTGCCGCATTTTGCCGCCCAACGTCGTCAGGATATCGTGCCCTCCCTCGACGACAACCCTGAACGTTGCGTTCGGCAAGACTTCAGTAACTCTTCCTTCTAGTTCTATGACGTCTTCTTTGGGCATAGTAGTTCCAAGTGAATCAGGTCCACGATGGCACCGGAACGGCGGCGCCGCAAGACCGACACCTCAGCGCGGCACCCCTTCTTCAGCTGCGACGTAGGCGACGACCGCCAGAGCAGCCACGCATAACGCCAGGTCAGCCGGATCCAGTTTGTCCACAGTGTCAGCGTGGCTGTGGTGGTACCAGAAATAGCGGCTGCCATCCACGTTCAGTCCCATCCCCGGAACGCCATGCGCCATGATGGGAGCGATGTCAGCGCCACCTCCACCGCGCGTCATCGTGCCAGCACCTATCGGCTCGAGCAACTGCCCGATCTGCTGCACGAACTGGAAGGCAGAATCGCTACCAGTGAAACCGAAACCGATCGGCCTGAAAACGCCGGCGTCACTCTCGATGGCCAGGACATGCTGGCCTAGTTGGTCGCGGTACTTGTCACGATAAGCGTTACCACCGCGGAGTCCGTTCTCCTCGTTGGTCCAGCCGACTATTCGCAGCGTTCGTCGCGGCCTGAGGCCTAACTCCTTGAGGATGCGCACCGCCTCCCAGGCTGCTACGACCCCACCGGCGTCGTCCATGGCGCCGCGCCCTACATCCCACGAGTCGATATGACCGCCGAGAACGACTACCTCCTCGGGGCGCTCACGCCCCACTAGTTCCGCCACCACGTTTCGCGACTGTGCGTCCGGAAGCGTGCGGGCACCCATCTTGAGCCGCACTACGGGGCGACTTCCGCGCGCGATCATGCGCTCCAGCATATCGGCGTCCTCGGGGGCGACAGCAGCGAACGGGATGGGCTGGACGCCGCTCTCGTAGCTCGTAGCTCCCGTGTGCGGTGTACGCATGGAGTAAGGGGTAACCGACCGCAGAAGTGCAGCGACGGCTCCAGCCTTCGCTGCCGCGACCGCGCCGGTCGTACGGTAACGTACGGTCTCGCCGTAGGTCGTGAAGGGTACATTGAACAGCACTATCCTGCCGCGCGCCTCAGCCGAGCGCTCCACCAGCTCCTGGAAGCTTCGTACTGCAACTAACTCAGCCTCGATGCCATCCGCCGGTGTGCCGACGCTCCCTCCTAATCCGAGCATCGGAAGGAGCTCGTGCCGTGGCTGTACGAGTTCCAGAGACTCCTCGCCCCGAACCCAGTGTGGCACCATTACCGGCTCACCCCGCACGTTCTCTAAGCCGTCGCGACGCATCTCCTCGAGTATCCAGTCGATGGCCAGCTCCAGAGACGCGCTCCCGCTCAGTCGGTGGCCGAACGTCTCGGTCAACTCGGCGAGCCTGTGCCAGGCAAAACTGTCACTCACGGCCCGAGCGATGATGCGCTGCGCGACACTGCGGTGCCGCTCTGCGACCGATTGCGCGCCCGTGGTCCGACCTGGTATCGCGAGCACTAGGATAGCTAGCGCTGCCCCTGCTAGACGTGGGCCATCGAGCGGCGCCCACCTACTACGTTGCTCGCCGTTGGCTATCTTCACCTAGCTCCTCCTTCGCCTCGGTAGGTACGCGTTCATCCGCTGGCCAGCAGGACTTGCGCCGGTCACGCGTCGAGGCCAAGATCGCTGGCAGTGCTGTCCAGCGACAACCCCCTAGTAGCCGTGGCCGCAGCGTCAGGTATGCAGTGCACTCGAGTGTCTCGAAGGTATAGGAACCGACGCACCACGGCGTAGCGCGGTCCGATGGCAATTCTAGTTCAGCAGGGTGTATACCCATGCGCATCGCACAAACGACTAACCGATCGCAACGAAAGATGAGATCGTCCTTATCGAACGTCGGAAAGCTCGCCACATTGACGTTAGGCATTGCGTTTGCGCTGCCACTCGTAGCTGCGGGTGCCGGCGCTCAGTACTTCGGCCGCAACAAGGTTCAGTACGACAGATTCGATTTCCGAATCCTGAACACGGAGCATTTCGCGGTTCATTTTTATCCCGCCGAGTCTGTCGCTGCGTGGGATGCAGGGCGCATGGCGGAGCGTTGGTACAAGCGACATGCAACGCTTCTTAGGCACAACTTCGCTCGCAACCCACTCATCTTCTATGCCGACCCGCCGGACTTCCAGCAGTCGAACGTCATATCCGGCATAATCGAGCAAGGCACCGGTGGCGTAACCGAAGGCGCGCGCGAACGAGTGATCATGCCGTTCACCGGTGTTTACGCTTCCACAGATCATGTGCTCGGCCACGAACTGGTACACGTGTTCCAGTACAAGATTGCCGAGGCCACCGAGGGTGGGCTGACGAATCTCGACAACGTCCCGCTGTGGATGATCGAGGGTATGGCTGAGTATTTGAGCCTGGGTCGCGACGACGCCCACACCGCCATGTGGCTGCGGGACGCCCTGCGGCGCAACGATCTACCCACGATCTCGCAGCTCAATACCGATCCGCGCTACTTTCCCTACCGCTTCGGCGAAGCGATGTGGGCATTTATCGGCGGTACGTGGGGCGACGAAGCGATCAACCGGGTGTACCGGTCGGCTCTCACGCGTGGTTACGAGGAAGCCTTCCGATCGGTGCTCGGTTTGCGATCCGATAGCTTGAGCAAGCGCTGGCACGATGCTATCCGCTCGGAATACGGACCCTTACTGAAAGGGCGCCAGGCCCCGGACTCACTGGGGCGTTTGGTGATCGGCCGCAGAGGTTCCGGTAACTACGATATAGCGCCGGCGATCAGTCCCGACGGACGCAAGCTCGCTTTTTTCTCGAGCAGAGGGCTGTTCGGTATCGACCTGTACGTGGCGGATGCGACTAGCGGCCGCATTTTGCGCCAGCTCACTTCAGCTACCCGCGACGCGCACTTCGATGCCTTGAGCTACATCGCTTCTGCCGGAAGTTGGTCTCCAGATAGTCGGCAGATCGCGGTCGTCGTTTATGTAGAGGGTGACAATGCGATAGACATTCTCGACGCCGAGAGCGGGGCCAGGCTGCGCCGTATACAGGTGAGCGGTGTGACGGCGATGTCGGACCCAGCGTGGAGCCCGGACGGGCGATTCATCGCGTTCAGCGGTATGAAAGGAGGAATCAGCGACCTGTATCTGTACGCACTCGAAACTGGCAGCGTGCAGCAATTGACGAACGATCGCGCAGCTCAAATCCATCCAGCTTGGAGCCCAGATGGTAGGCTTTTGGCATACGCAACCGACGAAGGTCCGGCTACGAACTTCGACCGTCTTGTTTTCGGGCCGCTGCGTTTGGCACTCTTGGACGTCGCTGCCCGCAGTGTGCGCCTCTTGCCTGTATCCGGGCCAGGCAAGGCTATCAACCCGCAGTTCTCTCCGGACGGCAAGTGGCTCTACTTCATCGGCGATTCAGACGGCTTCAGCGACATCTACAGGCTTTCTCTCGACGGTGAAACTGTGGAGCGTGTCACTCGTATCGCAACTGGTGTCAGTGGTATTACGGCTCTTTCTCCCGCTCTGTCCGTGGCTGCTAGCACCGGCGAACTGTTTTTCTCGGTCTTCCACAACGGCGGATTCGCGATTCGCGCCCTTCCGCCGAGCGTACCTAGCGAAACGTGGATCGCTCCTGGCGGGAGGATCGCGGCACTCCTTCCGCCTGGTGACGCTTCGTCTACGAGCATAGTGGAGCGAGCACTGGCAGATGCGTCGGACGGCCTTCCGTCCGGGACCGAGTTCACTGTGGAGCCGTACCGCACCAGGCTAGCGCTCGATTACATCGGTGGCCCCTCGGTCGGTGTGGCTTTCGGCGGTGGACTGGGCACGGGACTGGTCGGCGGAATAGCCCTCGGTTTTGCCGACATGTTGGGCAACCACTCGCTGGACATGGTGCTGCAGGCGCAGGGCACGCTCAAGGATCTGGGGGGTCAAGCGTTGTATCTTAACCGCACGCGGCGCTTCAACTGGGGAGTCGAGGCTGGACACGTTCCGTACGTCAGCGGTTATGCCAATTATGCCATCGCCGGCAACGCGCAGATCTACACGCAGGTCATACAGCGTACCTTTTTCGACGAGCTCGCTGTAGTCACTCGGTATCCGTGGAGCATGACGCGGCGCTTCGAGTTGAGCGCAGGCTTGCAGCGCATTTCTTTCGACTTGGAAGTCGACAGCATCGTTCAGATAGGCCTGCTCGTTAGGGAGCGACGAGTCTCGCTACCGGCGGCACCTGCCCTGAACTTCACTACGGCCACAGCGGCCGTCGTGTTCGACAACTCCTTCGTCGGCTTTACGTCGCCCGTGGCTGGTGGCCGCTATCGCTTCGAAGTCACCCCATACACAGGTACCTTGACGTTCACGACGGCGCTCGCTGACTACCGCCGCTACCTCTTCTTCAGGCCCTTCACGCTGGCATTTCGGGTCGCTCATTTCGGGCGCTACGGAAGCGGAGCCGAGAGCGACCGACTGCCACCTCTGTACGTGGGTCAATCGTATCTGGTGAGGGGTTACGATGTGGAAAGTTTCGACGCCCGCGAGTGCAGCGTTGTTCCTGGCAATCCGTCGTCATGTCCCGAGTTCGATCGCCTTCTCGGAAGCCGTATTGCGCTCGCCAACGTCGAGCTGAGAATACCGCTCCTCGGCACACCACAGCTGGGTCTAGTCCCATCCCCGCTACCTGTCGAAGTGGCGCCATTCCTGGATGCAGGCGCAGCCTGGTCCCGAGGGCAAGCGGTCACGTGGCAGTTCGAGCGCAACAGTGCTGACCGGGTCCCTGTGTTCAGCACCGGGATCACCACGCGAGTCAATCTGTTCGGCTTCGCGGTAGCTGAATTCTTTTGGGTGAAGCCCTATCAGCGTCCGCTCAAATCATCCTATTGGGGCTTTCAGCTCGTGCCAGGCTGGTAACCGCTCAGAACGTCACCCCTATCACGGTAACGGTCCTTCCGATGGGGTCGTGGCGCCGCATCTCTGCGAACACGCCGAAGCGGCCCATACCCACGCGTGCTCCGCCGCCGTAGTTGTATCCGCGCACGGTCGTGGTCGGGCCGTCGGAGTAACGCCCGCGGCCCAAGAGGCCGTAAGGCTGAACGACGGGAAGCCGCATCTGGAAAACCAGCTCCGCCGTGTACGACAGCGCTTCGGCGTCGAAGCGGGATCCGAAAAGCAGAGCATCGGCACGGAGGGCCACCGGAACGACAGGGAGCGATAGTTGAATGCCGAGCTGTTTAGCATCTCGTCCGAACACCATACTCCCGTCCTGGGATGCTCCACCCATTCCGGCCCAAATTGTGACGCCTTCCTGAGCTCCAGCCTGGCGCACTGGCAGCGCCAGCGTAGCAACGAGGAGAGCGTTAATGACCGATAGTCGCGCTTTCATAGAAACCTCAGCGGTTGACAACGTTGTACTTGGCGAGAATCTCTCGCACCCGGTCGAGCGGAAGCGCTTCGACCGTCCTACCACGGCTGCGCACCGTGGTCGCCTTGAAGAGCGAGTTGTATATGGCTTCCTCGGTCGCCTCTACTACCGCCTGGAAAAGAGCCGACATCGCGTCGTTAGGTAGATCTGCCACGTTCCGCGAACGTCCCGCCTGTGATCCCGTCGCGGTCCGCCGCACCGATTCCGCTGTGGAAAAGGCGATCACATAGTCGCCGCTGCCATTGGAGGCCGACGATCCGGTACGCGCCAGACCCATGATAGCCCGAGCTGCCAGTCGACCCAGATTGCGATCTGAAAGAGGCGCATCGGTAGCTACGACGATCATTATGGATCCGTCGCCACCGTCGCGTCCGATCTCGTTCTGGAAAGCGTAACGCCCCAACTCCCGTCCTACTGGTGCGCCTAGAATCTGCAGTACACCCCCGAAGTTCGATTGGACTAGGACACCGACCGAAAACCCGCCTAACGTAGGTGGAAGAACGCGAGACGAAGTGCCGATCCCTCCCTTCCATCCGAAAGCGATCGTGCCTGCCCCTGCACCGACTGCCCCCTCGGCCACGGGGCCGTCGCTAGCCTCGAGGAGTGCCCGCCGAACGTGTTCGGCTCGTATCGGACGCGAGCGGATATCGTTCAGCCCTCCGTCGTTCGTTTCGCCTACCACCGGGTTGATAGACTGCACGTTTTCCATTCCCGGCTGCGCAAGGAGCCATTCGACCATCGCATCCGCAGCTCGCCACACGCAGAGCGTACACGTGAGCAAAATCGGAGTTTCCAGCTCTCCCAGTTCGGTGACTTGAGTCACACCCAGGAGCTTCCCGAATCCGTTGCCGACTCTGATCGCAGCTGGCACCCGCTCGCGATAGAGATTGCCACCGTGAGGAAGAATGGCGGTCACACCCGTGCGAACCGAATCGCCTTCGATCACGGTGACTTGACCGACGCGTACACCTATTACATCGGTGATCGCATTGAGCGGACCAGGTGCGAATACGCCCGGTCGGATACCGAGATCGCGCGCCCGCGGGCGCGAGGTATCACCCGCCACCTGTGCCACCAGTACGCTCGGGCAGGCCAGCGCCGCCACGAGCACAGCCAGTACGAACATAGGATGCTCCCTCCGTTGCTTGTACCCTTCGCTCCACCAGCCCCGAATCGATACGAACGAGAATCGCTGCCCACGACGCGCGGGCTCGCCGTGCATAACGCGCGTCGGCGATGTACACCGTTCCTGGTTCCTCGCCCAAGGCAAAGAAGGGAACGCGCGCCCACTTCAAGAACCGGCGGCCCTCCGGCAGCGCTGCGGCGGCGCGCGCCCACGGCGTATCGGCCTCGATGGGCAGCGGCTCGCCGAGTGGATGCATGAGCGTCCAGTGGGGCCAGCGGACCCTCGCGAAGCAGTAGGACATACCGTCCGACACGATCACTCGCCGCGCCAGCGGATCGAGCGGCACTGCGTCCACTACAAGTGTCCGGGTCTCGATCCTTTGCGAGCGGAGCAGTCGGGCGACGTTCTTTCGCGCCGACGACGTCATCCAAACGTTCGCCGAGCTGTACACGGCCACCAGTGCCAGTGCCCAGAGCGCCGGCCCCTTGCGCTTCTTTCGAGTGGCCAGCAGGACGCCACCTCCTAGGGAGAGCAGTATCCATGGATCCACGATGAAAAGGGAATCCCCGTAGAACCATCGCTCCGATAACGGCATGAGCAGTCGCACTCCGTAGGAGTTCATCCAGTCGAGGACCAGATGGGTGGCGGTAGCCAACGTCGCCATGAACCAGAGCCAACCCAGGCGCACGCGGGTGCGTTCCATTCCTCGATGCCGATAGCGCGCCCACAACGCCAAAACCGATACGAACAGAGCCGGTAGGAACACTAGGGCTACGACCCCGTGAGTCCAGCCGCGTCGGAACGCGAGCCCCTCCCCCACGAGCATCGCTAGAACGTCCACGTCCGGCAGGTTGGCCCCGAGTGCCAGCACCGGAAGTGCGAGACCCGACCTGCGCTCTAGTCCGGCCTTGGCCATTGCCACGCCGACCAGAGTGTGGCAAACGTTATCCATAGTGCACTCGTTTCGCCCCGAGGATTCGGGCGACCACCCCGGCCACCGCGACGTAAGAAGTCACGTTCAACGTCGTTTTGAAAAGGTCGATCAGGAGGTCTACAGCGATCAGCAGGCCGAGCCCTTCCACTGGAAGCCCGACTGCAGCGTAGAGTGGCGCTTGCACGAAAAAGCCACCGCTCGGGATTCCAGGAGTCGTGAGCGAGAGCAGCACACTGGCCACGGCAATCACGACCAACTCCGGCGTGTCTAGATCGATGCCGTAGAGGCGTGCCACTAGGAGGGCGCCTAACGGCCAGGTAATGGGCGAGTTGAGCTTGAAGACAGCAGCGCCCAGCGGCAAGACCATGTTCGCCACGCGCTCTGGCAGCCTCAGGCGATCCCGGGCGGCGTCGACGAGAACAGGGAGGGTAGCGAGCGAAGAACGCGAAGCGAAGGCGATAGCTTGAGCAGGGAGCAAAGCCTGAACGAGCGCTGTCACGGATACGATGCGTAACCCTAGGAGTAGAGCGTACACAACCACCAAGGCAACGAGAAGGAGCAGGATCGCTACCACGACATACCGTGCGATCGGGGCCACGGCCTCTAGTCCGAGGCGACCTCCCAGCGACAGACCGAGTGCAGCCACACCCAAAGGAGCGGCACGCAGGACCCACCGCACCATCGCCGTCAACGCGGCTACCGTGCCACGTAGGATGGATAGATGCACCTCCCGTATTCCCGTTCTGACACGGGAAAGTGCTGCCCCGTACAGGAGACTGAACGCTACGAGGGGAAGCAGAGCGCCGTCCACCGCTGCCCTAACCGGATTGGCAGGGAAAAGGTTCGCCAACCAACTTCCCAGCGAAAACGGAGTCGCCGGTCCGCCCTCCATGGTGGCCCTGGCCCGCAGCGAAGCAACGGCTGTGGCGTCCAATTCCAGCTGCCCGAGTAACGAGGGTGCGAGCGGCACCATCGGCACCGCGAACAGCACCAGCAAACCGACCATGACAGC
>DATMBI010000130.1:0-3395 GCA_035559375.1 Gemmatimonadaceae bacterium
CGAGGCGGAGGGAGGTGGCGAAGTCCACTTCGAACCGCTCGGCCCGATCCTGGCCATCATGCCCTGGAATTTTCCGTTCTGGCAAGTCGTACGGTTCGCCGCTCCCGCGTTGGCAGCTGGTAACGTCGCCCTACTCAAGCACGCTTCCAACGTTCCGCAATGCGCGCTGGCATTGGAGCGCCTCTTCCTCGAAGCGGGAGCGCCGGAAGGTGTCTTCCAAGCGCTACTAGTGCCTGCCGACAGGATTGCAGGGGTGATCGCTGACGAACGCGTACGAGGTGTTACACTGACTGGGAGCGAGCGCGCCGGCCGCGCCGTAGCGGCTGCCGCTGGCCAACACCTGAAGAAGACGGTGCTCGAGTTAGGTGGCAGCGATCCGTTCCTAGTCCTGGCGAGCGCCGATGTGGAGAGAGCTGCAGAGGTGGCCGTCCGCGCCCGCATCGTCAACAACGGCCAGTCGTGCATAGCGGCCAAGCGATTCGTCGTGGTCGAGGAGATAGCCGAGCGTTTCGAGCGCAGAATGGCTGAACGACTCGCTGCTCTCGTGGTCGGCGATCCCTTCGATCCTTCCACTGACGTGGGCCCGCTCGCTACGGCTCAGGTGCTCTCGGATTTGGAACGCCAGGTGAACGCGACGGTGGCTGCAGGTGCGAGAGTCGTGGTAGGAGGAAAGCGAGTCGCGAAAGCTGGCAATTATTTCGCGCCAACTTTGCTGGCCGACGTACCTACGGATTCGCCGGCTGCCTGCGAGGAACTATTCGGGCCAGTGGCCGCCTTGTTCAGAGCCCGGGACACAGACGCTGCTATTGCACTCGCCAATGCCTCGCCCTACGGTCTCGGGGCCAGTGTTTGGACATCCGATCCGCTCGAGGCCCGCCGTTGCGAGCGGGAGCTGGAAGCTGGCCTCGTATTCGTAAACGGGATGGTGGTGTCCGATCCCCGGTATCCGTTCGGCGGAATCAAGAGGTCGGGCTACGGGCGAGAGCTCTCTAGCTGGGGAATATACGAGTTCGTGAACATCAAGACCGTGCGGCGGTGGAGCGCGCACGGCGCTTGACCGAACAGCCTAGCGCATCGCACGCAGCAGGCGTCCTAACCAGGATAGGCCGCCACGTCCGTTACCCGCTGCCATATCGCGCACAACCTCTCGCCATGCAGCTTGCATCTCCCCCGCATCGCGAAAGCGCGCCGTAGGATCGGGGTCGAGACCCTTTCGCAGCCAATGCGCCAGCGGATCGGGAAATGCACGCCAGTTCAGCTCGCCTCCGAGCTGCTGCGCCAGTATGGCACGCGGATCGCCACTGAACGGCGTCCTGCCGGTGAGCAGGTACGCAACGATAGCAGCCACGGAAAAGCAGTCCACCGCAGCGCTCTGCGGTTCACCTAAGAGCTGCTCGGGCGCAGCGAACGCCGGTGTTCCAGTGGCTCCTGCTGTCTCTTCCTCTCCCTTGGCAATGCCGAAGTCGCTGATACGCCAACGCCTGAAGCGGTCGATGAGGATGTTTTCTGGCTTGAGGTCGCGGTGCACGATGCCGCGCGCATGTGCGGCAGCGAGCGCATCCAGGATCGCATCTACTTGGCCCGCGATCTCCTCGAAGGGGCGTGCTCCCGCACGGGCGACCAAGTCCGCAATCGACCCGCCCTCAGCCAGTTCCATCGTGTACCACGACACGTTCCCCCGACTGTCCCAGTCGTAAATAGGTATGATCGCTGGGTGAGAGAGCTGCGCGGCCAGCTGCGCTTCCTTGAGAAACCTGGCTACCGCTCGCTGATCTTCCGCGACATCCGGATGCAACATCTTGAGCGCCACCTCTCGTTCCAACGAGAGGTCACGTACGCGCCACACGCTACCGAACGTTCCACGCCCCAGGAAGCCCAACACGTCGTAATCGTCCCCCACTGCCCAACGAAGGCGCTCTTCTTCGTCCGTGAGATTCTCGGGTGCCTGTCGGTCCGCAGTGGAGCGCTGGCCACCACCAGCGCGCTCCAGCGAGCGCAACAGGGCGGACACGGAACGATGCCGCTCAGCAGGATCGCGAGCTAATGCCCTGTCCAAAACCTCCGCTAGCCGCTGCGGCACCTCCGGCCGCACTAGCTGCACGGGCGGAATGTCCGGGCCCACCGGCAGCTCGCCTGTAAGAGCGAAGAAGCAAGTGGCCGCAAGCTGCCATTGGTCCGAGAGAAAAGTCGGCGCCCAGCCGTCCGAAAGCCACTCCGGAGCCCAAGGCGTCCAACGCGGATCGGGCATCACTCCGTCGGGTATATCCTGCCGCGGCACGGCCCACTGCCAGCCCAGCACCCAGATCCGCCCTGCAGGTGCCATCCAGATGTTCTCGGGCGAAATACCTCCGTGCGACATCCCGGTGTCGTGCAAATAGGCGAGCATGGAGCCTACGGTCCGCAGCACTCGCAACACTACCGGGATCTGCTCTACACCGACGCGACGTACGCGCGACCCCACTGTTTCGGCTGAAATCCATCGCCGCAGATAACCTGGCCCCCGTCGCGTTTCGCGCGACTGCGGCCAGTAGTGATACGTCGTCGGAATCGAGGGATGGTTACGATGGGCCAAGTGCTTGGCCTCCGACGTCAACCACGCGCTGTGTGCCGGATCCGGAGCACTAACCAGAGATAGCGATCGGCCCAACGCATCGACCACTTCCTGATAATGCCGGTATTCATGGAGCACACCCTCAGCCCCCCAACGCCAGTCGGGTGGAAGCTGCCACCCGGCCAGGTGCTGCGGCAATTCAGAAGTAACCTGGTTAGGCCGTTCCGTGGCCGTCTGGCCACGCACAGCCCGCACTCCTTCCAGAGGGGTCGCAGGCATCGTCACGAAACCCGGTCTGCGGGTCGCGCAATGGATAACACGATTCGTACCTCGGTCCCACCACCCGGCCGACTTGTCACCTCGATGTTACCTCCCCACGACGAAATCAGAGCCCGGCTGATAGCCAGACCCAAGCCACTGCCACTGCTCTTAGTGGAAAACCTGGGTTCGAAGATGCGCGACAACTGCTCCCGTGGTATCCCCTGGCCGTCGTCCCGCACCAGAACCATTACGCGCTCGGCGTCGCGCTCGAGCTCGATGTCCACACGCCTAGCTCCAGCCTGACGGGCGTTCTCCAGGAGGTTCACGAGTACCTCGCGGATTTCGGCCTCGCGCGCCAGAACTTGCACCCGGTCGCTGCTGGAGAAGCGCCACTCCACCTCACCACCACCTAACTGCTCCAGCTCGACAGCGTCGCGGATGACCGCAGCGATTTCTACACCGACAGCGGCTCCCTGCTCCCGAGGCACCATGCCGTAGCGACTGAAGGCTCGCGCGATCTCGTCCAGTCGATCGATCTCTCGAAGGATGCGAGTGGCGTTTACCTGAAGCAGTCGATCGAAAT
>DATMBI010000131.1:0-3067 GCA_035559375.1 Gemmatimonadaceae bacterium
CGACACGTGTCATTTTGCGCCACTGCGTATCGCAACGTTACGCCACGAGCTTGCGCGCGAGGAAAGTGGGTCGAGAGCCCTGATCACGAACCACGGCGACGTGCCAATCGCGATAACGGAGCCTCAGCTCCTCTACGGTAGGTCCGCTTTCGCCAGCACCTACTAGTGTGTCCACCAGATGAACGCCGCCATCTAAGGTGGCACTCTTCAGTATTTCGATGGCACGAGCGCGCTGCTCTTCGGTGAGATGCTTGAAAGCTGCGGACGTTACCACAACCGCGTGCACAGGTTCGTCGGGCGACCATGCATCCAGTGCCACGGCCTGTCCGCTGACGCGCGAGAGCAACCCGGCCTGACCCGCGGCACTGACCACACGGTCCACTGCTTCTTCGTCCTCCTCGACCGCGGTTACGCAGCACCCGTGGGCAGCTAGGTAAAGAACCGGGCCTTCCTGCTCTACACCGGCCACGAGCACGTGCGTATCACCGTCGGGCTGTATCTCGCGCACCAACGGTGCATCCGGCGCGAGCCCCCAGTGCTCGGGACACCTGTAGCGCGCCAGCAGCTTCAGACGCCGGCGCCGCCAGGTCGCATAGCTCGGAAGACGCAGCCGCTGCCGAATGATGCGATCGACTTCGGCCCAGAGCACCAGTTCGTCGAACTCGGTCTGTTCTCGCGCGCGGAGCGCTGCCGCCGCTTCGTCCCCGATGCGCAGGATCGCAGTACGGGGGAGCGAGAACTTGTACGCCTCGATCTCCTGCTCGACGTACTGTTCGTATTCGTGGCGCAGCGATAGCGGCTGTCGCAGTGCCATTGACTCCTGGGAAGGGAGACGGGTGAAAGGTAGGTGACACTTCCCGGGGCGCAAGGGGTGCGCCCTAGAGAAGCCCAGTTGTTAGGCACCCATGCTGCCGATCTGCCGGGCCACGATCCACGCGTTCTAGTCCAGTGCCTCCAAGATCGCGCCCTTGAGGTAGCCCGTTTCCGGCACGGTAAGCAGCTCGGGATGATCCGGCGGCTGTACGGTCATCGCCCGGAGCACCAACTTGCGGCCGCTGTCGGCGGCTGCACTGGCCAGCATCTCGGAGAACAACGCCTTGGTCATGTGATAGCTGCACGAGGCGGTGAACAAGATCCCTCCTCGGGCCAACAGCCGCATGGCCCTCAAGTTGATCTCGTGATAGCCACGCAACGCACCCGGCAGCGTGGTTCGACTTCGAGCGAATGACGGCGGATCCAGTACGATAGTGTCGAAACGCTCCCCAGCGCGCTCGCTGTCGCGCAACCAGTCGAAAGCATTGGCCTGCACAGTACGCACGTTGCGGTAGCCGTTCAGCTCTGCGTTCTTGATGGCTCGCGCAAGCGCCTCCTCTGAGATATCCAGGACGATCACTTCCGACGCTTTCCGTGCCACGTGCAGCGCAAAAGAGCCGTGGTAGCCGAAGCAATCCAGCCCTCGCCCGCGCGATAGCGTTCCCACCAGGCGGCGGTTCTCCCGCTGATCCAGAAACGCACCGGTCTTCTGGCCAGTCCACGGGGCGGCAAGGTATCGGATGCCGTACTCGTGTACTTCGATCTCGCGCGGCACATCGCCGTACAGCAGAACCGTCTCGCGCACTAACCCCTCACGCGATCGTAGAGGCGGATCGTTGCGCGCCAGTATTCCCGCTGCCCCCGTCAGCTTCACCAGCGCTGCCACGATTTCCTCGCGGAACACCTCGACAGCCGCACTCAAGAACTGCACAACCAGCCACCGGTCGTAGCGATCGCACACCAGCGCCGGCAATCCGTCGCCCTCCGCGTGTACCAGACGGTAGGCGTTGACCAGCTCGCCTGAGTTGCTCTGCGAGTTTGCCAGTGTGGCCCGGCGCGCAACAGCCTGGGCAATCCGCCCCTCCCACCAATCGGCATCCACTCGCACGTCCGGCCGCGGGTCCAGCAGTCGCAAGGCTATCTCGGACTGCGGACTCCAGAGCGCCGTACCCAGCCATTGACCACGCTCGTCGCGAACGCGGACGACTCCAGCCGGGACTGCCGGAAAGGACTCCACATCGCTACGAAAAATCCAAGGATGGCCGCGCTCCCAGCGTTGGGCACCGCGGCGACCGACTACGGCTACGTCGCCCGCTGCCGCGGCTGCACCTCCAGTGCCGATTTTTCGGGACCGAGCCCCAGGGCCGCTCATTGCTGCTCCTGACCTCGGCGCCTCGAGCTGCCAGAGCGCACCTCGCGAATAGCCGCCAGATGCTCGCGGAACGTTCTGCGGAACTCGTGGTGCCCATCAGGGTGCGCAACGAAGTAGAGAAACGGCACCTGCGCAGGAAAGAGCGCTGCCTCCAGCGCCGCCGTGCCAGGCGATCCTATCGGACCCGGTGGCAGACCCGGACGGCGGTAGGTGTTGTAGGGGGAGTCGACGTCTAGATCGCGATACAAGATCCGCGAACGGTGGGAACCCAACGCATACTGCACGGTCGGATCTGCCTGGAGCGGCATCCCGCGCTTGAGGCGGTTGTGGAATACAGCTGCGATCAGGGGGGCCTCTTCGGCGTGCAAGGCCTCTCGCTCCACGATGGATGCCAGCGTTACGATCTGGTGCCGTGTCATCCCGAGTTCCTGGAGTCGAGCGTCCCAGTTCGGCCTCCAGCGCCGCTGGAATTCGGCGGCCATCGTCTCGATGACGGTGCGCGCAGTGGCACCGTGCGGAAAGGCGTAGGTTGCAGGGAAGAGATACCCCTCGAGGCTGGTCGCAGGAACCTCGAAGCGGGCCAACAGCTCAGGATCGCGGGCCGCGGCCAGGAGCGAATCCTCGCTCCACGGTGTGCGCTGCGCCAACAACGACGCGATCTGGCGCAGAGTGTATCCCTCTGGGACAGTGATCGGATAAACGAGCCCTCGACCGGATACTAGTGCCGAAAGAAGCGACTCCCACGATGCCGACTTATCCAATCTGTACGTTCCGGGCTTGATCGCGCGGTCGTGTCCTCGCAGCGCTAAATACACGCGAAAGAGCTCTGGCCAACGTACGGCGCCCGCGGCGCTCAGTGACTCGGCTACGGCACCAGCCGTA
>DATMBI010000132.1:0-2164 GCA_035559375.1 Gemmatimonadaceae bacterium
CGCACGAACTGATCAGCCAGGAAGTCGGCGTCGCCGACGACTATCAGGCGGCCACGACGTGTGGCGCCGGCGCTGTCCGCCCCGTTGCTTCCCGCGGATGCCTTGCCACCCTCCGGCGAGAGCCCCGGATCCACCGCAACCGCCACTACCTGGGCACCGCGTTCGTCTGCCACGTCCGCCGAGAAGAAATTAGGCTCGATCGGTAGATCGACGCTTCGCAGTCCGGCCGCGTCGGTGGTACGCCACAGCGGCAGCACGTGAATCGAATCTTTGATGGCGAAGGCAGTGGCCCATGCCAGACTCAAGTTCTGGAGGTTGCGCGTCGTAGGATGGTCGGCCGCTGCCTTGCCGACTATCGGCCAAAGCGGGTAACCGCTGACTACGCTGAAGATTCCCGTTCGACCTACAGTGACGTTCGCGTGAGAGCGAAGGTCGAACACCATACCGTTCTTGCGTACCACCCCCCACTCCTCGAGCAGCGGGTCCAGGCCACCCACCGTGCCGCTGGCCACCGGGAACTGCGGTGATATGGTGGCGTTCTCCACTAGCAGGAAGGCCGAGCCTCCCGCCGCCAGGTACTCGCGCAGCCGGGAGATTGCATGCGGAGGCAGTGCCTGTGTCGGCGCTGCGAAGAACACCACCTTGGCGCTGTCGGGCGAGATGCGGGTGGTGGAATCGCGCTCCAGGTCCATGTAGCGCGTCTGATAGCGATCGTCCAGCGCATCACCGAGCAGGCGGTATTCGAAGATGTTCTTGGCGCCGAAGCCGCTCAGAAACATGACCGTCGGCTTGGAGGGAGCAGTCATGCTGTTGATGAACGAGGCTAGGCGAAACTCCAGGTCGTCCGTCCGATCCACGGACGGTATGACGCGGCGCTCGTTGGCGTACAGAAGGGCCAGACCGAACCAACCGCGCTTTACCTGAAATTCGTTGTCGCGGAATACATTGAACTCGGTGGGAACGATACCCAGCGTCTGAGCTTCTTGGCGAACCTCGTCCTTCTCATCCGGATTGGCCTCGACCACTCGCAGGTTACCGTTGGAGGCACGCTGCATGTCAGCCAAGAGGTCGCGCACGTCGCGGAGCAAGAGCTGCACTTCAGGTGGCAACTCGCTCGAGACGAACAGTTTGATCTGCAGTATGTCTTTGAGTCCGCCTACCAAGGTGCGAGTTCCGGGCGAGAGTGTGTACAGCTTCTCGCGCGTCAGGTCGACCCGCCCGCGGATATAGCCACCGAGTAGGTTGAGGACGATGACGCCCACAGCCGTGACCGCAGTGCCCAGCCTGAGCCGGCGGTAAGCGCCACGCTGTTTGCTGAGCCGGTCGCGGGAGAGCGCAAAGCCAGCCAGCACCAGAAAGAGTCCCGCCATGGAGGCGAAGTAGAGCACGTCACGCAGGTCGATCACCCCGCGGGCGACGTTGTCGAAGTGCGAGAGCACCGAGAGCCGCGCTAGCGTGCCGCCGATCGCAGGTGGCAAGCCCAGTGTCACCACGGGGAGGCCTACGAGCACGAATACGAAGCTCAGCATGGCGGCCAGTATGAAGGCCGTGATCTGATTCCGAGAGAGACTCGAAGCCCAAAGCCCCATCCCGACGTAGTGCGCTCCGAGAAGAGCCGCGCCAGCATACTGAGCCAGCATCGTTCCCGGATCGGCATCGGACAGGGCGAGCAAGCCTAACGCCAGCGGCAGAGTGCCAGCGACAGCCACCATGAGAAAGAGCCAGTCGCCCAGGAATTTTCCTACCACGACGTCGCTCTCGCGAACGGGCTGAGCCAGCAGCCATTCCAGAGTACGATTCCGCTTTTCCTCGGCCAGACTGCGCATAGTGATGGCGGGGACGAACATCGCCATCAGCCACGGGAGGAGATCGAAGAGCGGGCGCAGCGTTGCGATCTTGTTGAGGTAGATCTGCCTGAAGGCCAAGAAAAGCGCCAGACCCAGGAAGGCGACGATCAGGATGTACGCGGTTGGGTGATCGAAGTAGCTGCGCAGCTCCCGGCGCGCGACGATCCAGATGCGATGCATCATTGCCGTTCCTCCCCTCCCTCGCTGGTAGTGAGCTGTCTGAAGAGCTGCTCCAGGGAGGCTCGTTCCCGATGCAACTCCCACAGCGTCCAGCCGCGGTCGCGGGCCATCGAGAAAATGTGGGGCCGCAAGTCCTC
>DATMBI010000133.1:0-7279 GCA_035559375.1 Gemmatimonadaceae bacterium
CGCCGTACAATAGCGGTCGAACGCCGACACGATGTCGGCTGCGATAGCCTCCGGTGGCCGTCCTTCTATCTGCCAGCGCTCCATCATCCACACCAGCACCCCATCGCGGAGGAGCGCTAGCGACGGCGACGACGGCGGGTACCCAGTGAAGTACTCGCGAGCACGCGCAGTGGCCGCGGCATCCTGACCTGCGAAGACTGTGTATAGATGGTCGGGCCGCACACTGTGGCGCAGGGCCAGTCGCACCGCAGGCCGCGCCATTCGCGCCGAGCATCCGCAGACCGAGTTCACGACCACGAGGGCACTCCCTCGGGCCCCAGCGAGCGCACGGTCTACTTCCTCTGGAGTGCGCAGCTCCACGAAGCCGATCTCCGTCAGCTCGCGGCGCATGGGAGCCACGAGCATTTCGTCGTACATGGGCCGCTGCATGGCGGGTCGGCCCGCGAGCAGATCGCGGCTCGCGCGTCCGTCTGGGCGCTGCTCAGTACTCATCGGCATCCTCCTCGTCCTCTTCGCGTACCAGTGCCAGAATGGCGCTCTGCGGTACCACGAGATACGATTGGTTTTCGAAGGTTATCTCGACAGCAGCCTTCCTAAAGAAAAGCGCATAGTCACCGGCTTTGGCCTGCATCGGGATAAAGCGGGTTTCCCGTGGGCCACTGCGCCACGGCTCGTCGCTGCTGTCCGAGAGATCCGGCATAGGCAGCCCTGGCCCCGTAGCCACTATCTCGCCACCTTGGACCGCCTGGTTGTCCACGGCGGTGGGTGGCAAATAAAGCCCCACCTTGCTGCGTTCCTCGCCTTGGGCAGGCTTTATCAGCACCCGGTCCCCGACAACGATCAGTCGCTTTCCTGGTCTTTTCATATTGCGAAAACTAACACCACCGGTTCGCCCAGAGCCGCGGAGGCCCTACCTGATAATGTGCCACTCGGTCTGGCGCTGGTAAGCCCACCGCGGCCGGCCGTCGGCACCGATAACGAAATCTTCCTCCTGAGCCACGCGTACTGGCTGGCCACCCCACTCCGGTACTGGAGTCGTGACCTGCAGTTCCGAGGAAAACCACGTATTGGGAAGAACAGGCGCGTCACCGCGGCCAGGGACACCTTCTTGGTAGTCCCAGAGTCCTATCAAGGGACCGGCGCCGTGCCCGTGAAGACCGATGGGGTGCGAGTACATCGTCCCCTCCAACCCCTCGGAGCGCAAGCGCTGCCGCGTGGCCGCCAGTACTTGGTTGCCTGACTTCCCCGGTCGAATCTCCTCGAAAAGAATATCTTGGAAGCGATTCGCGTTGCGGAGGGCGCGTATAAGCCCCTCTGGAACAGTGCTTTCTCCTTCCCGCAACACGTACGCCATATGCTGCGTATCGGTGTTCAGCCCCAAAGCGGTGATCCCTACGTCGCAGTGGAGGACGTCACCACGCTGAATGACCGGATCGTCTCCGAGCTGCTCGCCTGCGACGCCCGGCCTCTGCACGTCCACGGAGGGCTGAAACCAGGTGTCTAGACCGAGATCCGACACCTGTTGGCGCCACCACCAGACCAGGTCGCTAGTGCGGGTCACGCCGGGCTTCACCACCTCGTTGCTGAACATGCGCTGTATCAACTGCCACACTAAAGCCTGTAGCTTGCGATAGAACTCTTCCTCCTCGGGAAGTCGCAGTGAAAGCAGTTCGACAGCCAGAAGCTCGGAACGCTGGAAGCGTGCAGTCCAAGGCGCCAGCGCTTCGCTCATTCCTTCGAACTCCCCGGCAGTGAGGCCATCTGCGAACGCCCAGGTACGCGACACATTTATAGCGATGGTCCGCGGATTGCGGCGTTCTATGACATCCCGAAGCACCTTCCATTGGTCGTCGCCCCACAGCTCCGCCTGGCGCCCAGCCACGGGTGCCTCGACGGTCCGCACCGCCCGGACGACCTCGTAAAGGCCACCCTGTGACGTACCGCCCAGCGCTATGCGTTCGATACAGGAGCCGTCGCCAGGATCGTTGCGGCCCTCCCGCGCACAGCGATCGAAAAACACGTAGATGGTACGCCTGCGCGCAGCGAAGGTCGTCGGCGAGACGATGGCGCGGAAGACCGGATCCTCGTTGTACTCCCGCATCGGGATGACCCACATATCCACGCCGTGTCTTCGCATCGAAGCCGGGAGTATCGTTTTCAAGCGCTTTTCGAGCCATGCTTGCTGCTGCGCAGCCTGCTTTTTCACGGTCCCGAACGGGCGATCTCGCACCTGAGCGTCGCCGCCGGTGGATAGCGCGACACTCGCTACGAGTGCCATCGCGAATTCGCGCCTATACGGACTTTTCGGTCTGTGCGGCATTTGCGGACGTTGCAGGGGTTCCTCGAAGAAAGATAGGCGAATCTTGGCTAGGAGCCGCCAGGCTTACCAGGACGCATCTCTCGCCGTCGTTCCACGAAGCTCGATACCGAGGCCAGCGCTGTGGCGAAAAGCACAACCGCTGCAAATCGCCAACCTAAGGTACGAGCTCCCAGAGCTGGCCAGTCAGCCAATTCGGCCCGGCCGCTGCCCAGCGGTTCACGCTGCAATGCGATCAAAGCCAACGCAGCCAACGCCTCACCGGCACCCTCCACCAGAGCGAAAAGTGGTGCCCGCCAGACCCATTGTCGTGTCTCGAAGAGGGACAGATGCCAGGCGGCCATTCCGAGCAGAAAAGCAAGCCCCACGGCGAAGGTGCCACCGATATAGAGCCAGCCTCCTGCCTCGCGGGTCAAGACAATGGCCCGATAGCAACGCAGGACCACCCCTGTCAGGAGGGCGATCTCCACCAACGAGGCGGTAAAGCGTGCCTGGACGCTGCTCCCAGTGCGGCTCAGCCAGCTTTGGCTATGCACTCGATCTCGACGCGGGCGTTGAGAGCTAGACCGTTCGCACCCAGCGCACTTCGTGCGGGCTTGTGGTTAGGAAAGAACGTGGCATAGACCGCGTTCATGGCATCCCACTCTCGCATGTCAGCCATGAAAACAGTGCACTTGACGACCCGGTCGAGCGACGAACCCGATCGTTCCAGCACATCCTTGATGTTCATGAGTGTCTGCCGCGTCTCGGCCTCGATCCCACCTGGAACGAGAGCGCCTCGAGCGTCGGGTGACGTACCGATCTGTCCCGACAGAAACAGCAGATCGCCGACCTGGACCGCGGGGGTGAAGGGTCTAGTGGGACGGCCGTACGGCATGTGGTACGTGATGCCGCCGACGGTCTCGCGAATAGCACTCCCCTGTCCCTGAAGTGCCGGCATCGAAAACGTGGTCGTGGCAGCGCCGATCGCTCCGGCACCCGCCAACAAGCAGATCAACTGCAGTCCAGTGCGCATGCGGTCTCCTGCGATCGAGTTCGGCGCAACTTTGCTTTCGAGTAAGTGACGCTGCAAGGGACTACCAGTCCCCGGCCGTCCCACTAACTGCGCCGTCCTAGCCGTCTACCCGTGCGGTGCGAGTGGGATCCTGGGTGGTAAAGACGATGTACAGGGGAATGCCCGCTAAAGTCGCCAGCAGCCCCCAGAGCGCAACCTCGGCTCCTACCCCGTAGATGGTGTACAGCAGAAAGACAAAGGCAAGCGGCGCCACGACGAGCGAACGCCGTCTTTGTCGCCTTGTCATTCCGCTACCAGTGCTGCGCGCCAACCACCATTCTGCCGCTGCGGCGTATAGGTGAGGGAGAAGCGTGGTGAGCACGGCTAGCAAGACTATGAAGTTGAAAGCCCGCAGTAACGAGTGTTCGAAGTAGAGGGTACACATTGCGCTCGCAACGGCGGTCCCGGTGATCAGGGCGACATGCGGCGTTCCGAAGCGCGGGTGGATGAGCGCCAAGCGCTGGAAGAAAAGCCCCTCCCGGGCGGCAGTGAGTGGAATTCTTCCGGTCATGAGAATCCATCCGTTCAACGTACCCATCCCTGCTACGATCGCCGCAGTCGAGAGCGTCGTGGCTGCCAACGGTCCAGCGGTTTCGAGGGCTACCAGTGCAAGGGGGCGCGGTGTGCTAGCGATCGTTTCCCGTGGCATTGCCCCCGTGGTTGCAAAGGCAGTGAGCAGAAAGACCGCAGTCGCTACCGCGTAGCCGAGGCGCGTACCGAGGCGAATGTCGCGGCCAGGAACGTTCACCTCCTCCGCCGGGACGGTTGCCGATTCGACCCCGGAATAGGCCCATACAACCAGCGCAGCACCAGTGGCTAGCGATGCTAACCCGTTAGGCGCGAACGGGCTAAGATTGGCTCTGTCGAAATGCCCCAATGCCAAGACACCGATGCTGAGCAAAGGCACCAAGGCCAAGAGCACCACTACGATCTGCAATCTCGCGCCGTGGCGAACGCCCAGTACGTTAACGAAGCATAGGCCCCATAGGAGCACCTGCGCCGCGGCGAATTGCACGAGGGCGCTGGCCCCCAGAGCTGGCCACAGCCCAGCAGCGTAGGCCACGATTCCGGTTACGATCCCCGCGTTGCCTACAACAGCGCTCAACCAGTATGCCCAGACCGATTGAAAGCCAGCGAACTCGCCGAACGCCCGCCGCGCAAAAACGTAGGGACCGCCCGACAGCGGGAATCTGCTGCCCAGCGAGGCATAGACTTCGGCCACGCAGAAATAGCCTGCAGCCGTTACCACCCACGCAACGAGACCCAGGGGACCTGCCACATCGGCTAGTGATGCCGGGAGTGTGTAGAGCGACGTTCCCATCATGTTCCCAGCGACCAGAGCTACGACTCCGAGAAGCGAGAGCCCACGGCGCAGGGACGCAGTCGCCATGGCAGCCTAGCGAATCCTGTGGAAGAGGCGACCCCATCTGATGGCTGTGATGAACGGAAGCGGCTTCCCGCTCTCGGGGTCGTAGGAGTAATAGACGAACATCGGCCGGCCGCGAATGTTCTCTCTGGGAACCACTCCCCAGTAGCGACTGTCCTTCGACTGATATCGGTTGTCGCCCAGCATGAAGTAGTGGCGCTCGGGTACCAAGAGTGGCCCCCAGTTGTCGTGGGTAGGCCTGTCCGGCGGCGGACCGAATCTGGAGTTGCGGACCTCTATGCGCTTCTGCCAGAGAAAAAGCGGATTGAATTCGTCAGGGTCGCCCGGCTCGGATCGTGCTCCGTAGCTCTCCCCCAACGGCGCCCCGTTCACGAAGACCACTCCCCGGCGCATGTAAATGGTGTCCCCCGGCATCCCGATTATCCGCTTCACCAGGGTGGGAGTGGGATCCTCCGGTTGATCCACCTGCGGCGGAGATACGAAGACTGCTATCTCGTAGCGCTTTGGCTCGGCGTAACCTGGAAGGTTATAGCGCGTGAAGGGAACGTGAGGGCCGTAGACCAACTTGTTCACGAATAGCCAGTCACCGATAAGTAGCGCGGGGATCATGCTTCCGGACGGTATCCGGTACGCCTCGATGATGAATGTGCGCAGGAACAGAAATATGGCTACTGCGCCCAGGATCCCCTTGACGTTCTCCCAGAGGGAATGCCGAGCACGTCCTGCTTGGCGCGTTTCCCTTACCGAAGAGGTTTTCGCGTCTCTGCGCTTCTTTTTCGACGTAGCAGACACTCGACGATCGGACTTGGTTATGGGCTCGTTCGTTGCGTGCCTCCGTGCCGTCGGCACCGAGGCCTTCCAGGTTCATCCGTGTACTGCGAGGAGGCTAGGAGGTTCCGAGCGAGGAGTCGGCTCGGAACCCTTCACACACGCAAGAGGCGCGCTCCCGTCGGCCGGGGGCGCGCCTCCGAAGGGGAACGCAATGACCTACTTGACGTGCTTGTTGACGAGACTCGTCATCTCGAACATAGAGACGACCGATTTCCCGTTGAAGACAGGCTTCAGGTTGGCGTCCGCCCTGATGTTCCGCTTCTCCTTGGGATCTTGCAGCTTGTTCTTCTTGATGTAGGCCCAGAGCTTCTTGGTCAGTTCGGTACGAGGTAGTGGTTTGGACCCTACGATCACCGCCAGCGCTGCGTCAGGCGTCACAGGCTTCATGAACTGCGGATTCGGCTTGCGCTTGGCTTTCTTCGCGGGTGCCTTCTTCGCAGCCTTGCGCACGGGCTTCCGGGCCTTGGCAGCCTTCTTCGCCTTCTTTCTCGCGGCCATCGTTCTCTCCTGGATTGAAGTCGAGGCGTTCTCTCTTAGAGCTTGAAGCACCAATCCGTCGCGCCAAAAGTAAAATGCGCTTGCAATGGCGCAATAGGGGAGCTCGAGTTCTCCTCCGGAGAGTACGGGAGTGCCTAGCGCAAACGACTCACTAGCCAGGCTGTCAGGCGGCCGAGTACGTCGCTGTCGAGCGTTCTCGTAGGCAAAGTGGAGTAGCTGCGCCAGTCGCCCGACGGGTCGTCCAGGAACAGATGATTCTTGCGGGGCAATAGGACGAGTGTCACGTCTCCGTTTCCTCCCTCCCTAATAACTGACACCAGCTTTTCTCCCTCGCTGGGAGGTACCTGCCTGTCTGTACCGCCGTGCAACACGAGGACAGGAATTCGAAGCTGGCGCGCTAAAGGAAGAGGGTCGTAATGCAGGAAAAAGCCCAGCCACGGCTGCCGCGCGGCTGCCGAGTCCACGATCCGCATGGAGACTCGAAGCAGCGAGTCTCGCTGAGTAGGACCGAGCGAATCTACGGTTTCCAGGAGGTAGCGGTTTTGCCACTCGATGATGGTCCGTCCCGGAGATGCGGGGGATGCCATCAGCACCAGCGCCTTCACACGCCGATCGGAGTGGGCAACCATGGGCGCGATCAGAGCTCCCTCGCTGTGGCCTAACAAGGCCAACCGGCTGGAGTCGATTTCCGGTCGCGTACTCAGGTAGTCGAGAGCCGCTGCGACGTCACCGGCCAGCGTCTCTGTCGTTACGGCGGTCGACTTGTTCTCCGACGCTCCGAAACCTCGGTCGTCCAGTCGCAGTACTGCGATACCGGCTCTCCCCAAGGCATCGGCGATCTGGCGGAAGGGACGGTATCCAGGAACGAAGGGTATCGCGCTATCCCTGTCCTGTAGTCCACTGCCGCTGATAGTGACTACGGCAGGCACTGGCAAAGGGAGTCGGCGCGGGATCGTGAGAGTACCGCCGAGCCGCGAGCCGTCTCGGGCCACGACTACGACGTCCTCGGCGGAATAGGGCGCTTCCGGCGGCGCTGAGTAGTCCGGCCGTTCCTCCATCGGGAGTACGAAGCCCACGCTATCGGCGCGGACTATCCGGAGCCCTTGCGCGGGTACGGTCCCGCCGCGTATCGAGCCTTCCCCAGATACGGCCAGTCGGGCCACGACGCCGGTCGCGTCCACCATGACGGAAT
>DATMBI010000134.1:0-3912 GCA_035559375.1 Gemmatimonadaceae bacterium
TTTGGCTCCGATGGATTCGGCGAGACGGGGCCGCTACCTGCGGGAGTGTACCGCGTCGTCGCCGGGGACGACACCGCATTGGTAGCCGTGAACGCATCGAGGGAATTGCTGCCCAAGCGTCCCGCTTTGCGTACCTCCTCGGTCGGCGAAGATCGCGCCCTGGTGCGCGCGCGGGGGATGCGCGCTGAACCTTGGCCGTACCTAGTGCTGCTCGCGCTGCTGATAGCGGAGTGGTTGGGCAGACGCCGTTCGGGCCTGCGCTGAAGTGGAGCTGTACCGGCAAAGAGGTCGAGCGCGATAGCTTTATCTCATGGCGCGGATCATACGCAAGGCTGGTGACCTGCCGCGGCGCTCGCTCTGGCAGCGGATCAAGGACCTAGCCATGACCGACATAGGAGTACTGGCGCGCGGCGGAGTGCGGGCCGGTAACCTCGAACGATTGGAGGAGTTGCTGCTAGAGGCGGACTTCGGCGTCCCGGTCACGTTGCGCTTGGTTGCCGAGGTCGAGCGGCGCGCATTGCGCGGAGAGATACGTACCGAGGCGGAGTTCCTGGCAGCTCTGCAACACGAGATCGCCGCCGCACTCGAGGCGGGAAACTCTTCTCCGCAGCTGGTGCGAGCTCCGGAGGGAGTGGGGCCGACGGTGGTCTTGGTGATGGGTGTCAACGGATCGGGAAAGACGACATTCGCTGCCAAGCTCGCTGCCTTTCTGGTGCGGCGCGGAGAGCGCGTGTTGTTGGCGGCGGCGGATACGTTCCGTGCAGGTGCCTTGGATCAGTTGCGGGTCTGGTCTGAGCGCGTCGGCGCCGATTTCGTGGCCGGGAGGCCCGGGGGCGATCCAGCAGCAGTGGCGTTCGATGCGTTGGAGGCCGCCTCGAGCAGGGGTGCGTCTTTCGCGATCGTAGATACCGCTGGCCGATTGCACACTAGCGGCGGCTTGATGGAGGAATTGAGCAAGGTAGTGCGCGTTATCCGCAAGAAGCGGCCCGACGCACCTAACGAGAGCCTACTGGTTCTCGACGGCACCATCGGGCAGAACGCGGTGGCCCAGGCCCGTAGCTTCGCCGCCGCTGTACCGGTGACCGGGCTGGTCGTGACCAAGGTGGATGGCACGGCGCGCGGTGGGATCGTAGTAGCGGTGCACGAGGCCATCGGTGCGCCGGTGAAATTCCTGGGTACCGGCGAGAAGTTGGAGGATCTGGTAGTATTCGACCCGGAAGAATTCGCGGCGGAAGTGCTGGAGAGTTGACGTTCGGGTCCAATGGTACCCGAGGTGGCTCCATCGAATGAAAAGCCGTGACGTGCCCGCGACTGCGCGGGCTAACAAGCCAGCGCCGGTTACCCTGGAAATGCCGGTCCGGTTCCTCAAGGGGGTCGGAGATCGGCGGGCCGCCGCTTTGGATCGGCTGGGGATACATACAGCAGGCGACCTGCTTTTTCACGTTCCGCGACGCTACGAGGACGCTAGCACCATCACCCCGATAGTCGCTGTGCGCCCGGGAGAGGACGTGACGATCCTGGGACGAGTGGTCTCCAAAGGTGTGCTCCCGACCCGCCGGGGACTGCGGATCTTCCAAGCAGTGGTACAGGATGACAGCGACATAATAGAGGTGAGCTGGCCCGGGCAGCCCTTCCTCGACCGCGCCATCGAGAAGGGGGACGTGCTACTGCTGACCGGCCGCTGCCGTTTCTTCCGCGGGCGGCAGCTCCAGCCGCGCGAGTGGGTGAACCTGGGCCGAGAGGATCCCGGATCGGCAGCGGGGCGCGTGCTGGCCATCTATCCCGCTACGGAAGGTTTGGGCGTACGGCAGATCCGAGCGCTGCTGGACAGGCATCTCGAGACCCTGCTCCCGCTGGTAGAGGATTACCTGCCAGAGTCGGTGCGCCGTGGAGCAAAGTTGGAGCCGCTGGCAGAGGCGCTGCGCAAAGTGCATCGCCCGCAGTCGCTGGCAGAAGCCGAAGAGGGCCGCGCCAGGTTGGCTTTCGACGAGCTGTTCTTCCTGCACCTGCTTCACCGCCGGGCGCTCGATCTGGCGCGCGAGCCGCGGCGAGGGATCGTCTTCGAACCGCGCCGCACGCTGACCACCCGCCTCAAGGAAACGCTACCCTTCCAGCTCACCAAGGCGCAGACACGGGCCATTCGCGAGATCTTCGCGGACATGTGCGCGCCGCGGCGCATGCAGCGCCTACTGCAGGGCGACGTCGGCAGCGGAAAGACAGTAGTCGCACTCTTCGCCGCACTGCTAGCCCTCGAGAACGAGTACCAGGCAGCGCTCATGGCTCCTACCGAACTCCTGGCGGAGCAGCACTTTCGCTCCATGTCGCGCCTGCTGGAGCCGTTAGGCGTCGAGCCACTGCTCCTTACAGGAAGCGTCGGTGCGGCTCGCAGGCGCGAGATAGAGCGGCGGCTCGCAGCGGGCGATCCGGTGTTGGTTGTGGGAACGCATGCCTTGGTACAGGAACGAGTGCGGATGGAGCGGCTCGGACTGGCGATCGTGGACGAACAACATCGATTCGGTGTCGAGCAGCGAGCTGCACTGGGAGAGAAGGGTGAGCGGCCCGACGTCCTGCTCATGAGCGCCACGCCGATCCCCCGTTCACTGGCGCTGACGCTGTACGGTGATCTCGACGTCAGCGTTCTGGACGAACTGCCGCCAGGGAGGAAACCAGTCACGACGGTGATCAGGCCTACATCGGCACGCTCTCGCGTTTTGGCGTTCCTCGATCGCGAGGTGTCGCGCGGACGACAGGGGTACATCGTGTATCCCCTGATAGAGGAATCGGAAAAGCTGGCCCTGCGCGCAGCGACAAGCATGTACGAAGAGCTGTCGCGCGGATTGTTGGGCCACCACAGACTGGCGCTGCTGCACGGTCGACTGGCGGCCGAGGAACGCGACCAGATAATGCGCCGCTTCCGAGACGGTGAAGTAGACATCCTCGTGGCTACCACTGTCATCGAAGTGGGGATCGACGTCCCTAACGCCACGGTGATGATCGTCGAGCACCCGGAACGCTTCGGACTTTCGCAGTTGCATCAGTTGCGCGGGCGCGTGGGCCGGGGCGCCGAGGAATCGTATTGCATCCTCCTCGCCTCGGACGACTTGCAGGGCGACCCAGACCCGGCTTCCGGTGCCACGACACGCGAGCGCCTGGAGATCTTCGCCAGCACCCAGGACGGCTTCGAGATCGCCAGAGCGGATCTGAGGCTGCGAGGGATGGGTGACCTCTTCGGCGAGCGCCAGCACGGATACCCGATGTTCCGCGTAGCCGACCCGCTGCGCGACGAAGCGCTGAACGTCGCGGCCCGGACCGCCGCGACCGAACTGATAGCGGCCGATCCAGAGCTGGTGCGGCCGGAACACGCACTGCTGCGAAAGGTGCTGCGGGAGCGCTACTCTCGCGCCCTGGAGCTGTTCCGAGTCGGCTAGGCCCTGCCTAACGTAGGTCTGGGGGCGGGGGCTTGCGGTCCTCAGGGCGCGGAGCTAGTCGCCTGCGGATGCGCTCCAACTCTGCAAGCGCCTTCTCCAGCTCGTCGCTGATCCGGCGTACCTCGTCACCCCGCGCGCGCTCTCGAGCTCGAGCTGCAACCCTCACCGCTACCACCACGGCGCGCAACGAGTCCACCTGCTCGACCAGACGGCGCAACACCAGGGCTTCGAGATAACGCGGGCGCTCGGGGCCTCCGTGAAGATACGTGTCCAACGCCGCCAATTGATCGCGCACTGTAGGAGTACCGTTCTGTGGATCTGCGCGCAGGAGGGCACGCCAGAAATCGGCTTCCGCACCCTCGGCTGTTCCCGCGTGCTGGACCGCGAAGTCCCCGAGCAAGCGCTCCGCGCCGGCATAATCGCCTTCGTCAGCCAGCTGCTGGACCTGCCGCAAGATAGCTGGCCAGGGGGACGCGGTGTCCAC
>DATMBI010000135.1:0-2027 GCA_035559375.1 Gemmatimonadaceae bacterium
CGTACGCGACAATAGAGAAGAGAAGCGTGACGTTGACGTTGATCCCTTCGGCAATCAGTTGTCGCACGGCCAGGAGGCCGCTCTCCGTACCTGGCACTTTGATCATCGCATTGGGCCGGCTTACCATCTTCCACAACCGCCGCGCTTCGTCCACTGTGCCAGCTGCATCGTGGGCGCGCTCTGGCGACACTTCTATCGAGACGAAGCCGTCTCGCCCACTTGTCGCTTCGAACAGCGGCAAGAATATGTCGCAAGCGAGACGGACGTCGTCACAGGCTATATGTTCGAACACTCGTGCTGGCTCGAGCTCGCCCGCCAAGGCGGCGATCTGCGCGTCGTACACGCTGCTCCCCAGTGCCTTCTCGAAGATCGTGGGGTTGGACGTCATCCCCGAAAGAGCATCCTCCTCGATCAGGCGCCGCAGCGTTCCGTCCTGCAGCATGGAGCGCTCTATGAAGTCGAGCCAAACGGACTGCCCAGCCTCGTGCAGAAGTCGGAGCCGGCTCACTCGATTCTCCTCGCGTCGCTAGTGCCAAGTTGCGTTGCATTGGAAGGTAGTCCGTCGCGGTCGGACCTGGAACCGCCAGAGCTGGGGTCGTTCCCCCGTGCCGGGAACCAGCTGCATGACGGGCGCGAAAGCTTCTCCCTCCACTCTGCTCCCCGTTCGATTGCCCAAGCGCATGACGTGCATTAGCTTGGAGGCGCTGCAACCCTAGAAAAAGGGGCGCGGCATGGAGGTGGGCTGGAGGGCACTTCGACCCTGCGCCCGAATGGAAGGTGCCGGATGGTCGCCATGTCCGGCACAGCCCGCGTGGGGGCGGTCCCACGTAAGTAGGTGATCGGTCAGTACGGCTTGCCCGCACTCCGAGTACACCTGCACAACACGGAGTAGCGCAATGCGTACGACCGGTATCGTCAAGTGGTTCAACGAAGCCAAGGGTTTCGGCTTCATCACGCCCCAGGATGGTTCCAAGGACTGCTTCGTCCACCACTCCGCAATTCAAGGCAAGGGCTTCAAGACCCTCGTCGAAGGAGAGCGCGTGGAGTTCGACATCGTCGAAGGGAAGAAGGGACCAGCTGCCGAGAACGTGGTTCGCTTAGGCAAGTAGCGACGCCGGCGAAGTATTTCTAATTCGAAGAACCAAGCAGAAGGGCCGCCCTGGGGCGGCCCTTCGTGGTTTCCGCCAGCCTCAAAACCACTCGCCTTCTTCTCCTTGTCGTGAGGGTGGAGCAGGCGCGACGATCCCCTCGTAGGTCTCCTGCGGTATCCGAAACGCTTCCGCTAGTTCGGGTTCCAGGTCCTTTCCCAGAACGCGCCGCGCTATATACTCGCCCAAAACCGGTCCCTGCTTGAACGCCTCGGCATTGCCCGCACCCGCGATCCAAACGTTCGACATGTCAGGGTGCCGGTCGATGATGAAGTTGCGCGAGATGCTGGATTCGTAGTGACAGGCACGCGTCTCGTTGAGCGGAGCGTCCTTGAGCAGCGGAATGCGCTCCGCCAAGAAGGCGCGTGCTCGCTCCACTGTGGCCGTATCTACGTAACGATCGCTGAGATCAGGATCCTGTTCCGGTCCTCCACTCTGCGCTGCCTGAGGCGCCGCCGATCCCGGCCCACCACTGCGCCCAGCACCACCACCACCCCCTTGCCCACCCCCGCCACCACGCACACGGAGCCCGCGGCTATCGACCGGCAGCGTAGGCCACCCGGTTACACCCGGAAAGTTGAAGCTGGGCATGTTGGGGTAACTGAACCGATCGTCCCCGATGGGCGTAGCGAAATAGCAAACGCGTCCCACGGGCGTCCTCAGTCGCGGTCCCATGAGCGACGGGAATGTCTTACCGAGCCACGGACCACAGGCAAAAACGTACTGCTGCGCCTTCACCGTATCGCGCGTACTCAGTATCAGCTCGCTCATCCTACCGCCCTGCGCCAGGCCTGGATAGGCGCGAGCGATCACCAAGTCGCCCCCCAGTTTCTGGAAGACCTCGGCCACACACTGACAGGCGCGCCTCGACCTAACGAC
>DATMBI010000136.1:0-2592 GCA_035559375.1 Gemmatimonadaceae bacterium
GCCATCCTCAACGCCAACTACGTCGCCGAGCGACTGCATCCTCACTTCCCGGTGCTCTACCGCGGGCGCAACGGCAAGGTGGCGCACGAGTGCATCGTGGATCCGCGCTTCGCCAAATCCAGCGCAGGGATCGAGGTCGAGGACATCGCCAAGCGACTCATCGACTACGGGTTCCATGCCCCGACTGTGTCCTTCCCGGTGCCCGGTACCCTCATGATCGAGCCCACCGAAAGCGAATCCAAGGCGGAGCTGGACCGCTTCTGCGACGCGCTAGTTGCCATTCGGAGCGAGATCCGTGCCATCGAGGAGGGCAGAATGGATCGCGAGGACAATCCGCTGCGCAACGCTCCCCACACGGCGGACCAGGTAGCGGCCGACGAATGGCAGCATCGGTACTCGCGAGAACTGGCGGCCTTCCCCGTGCCGTGGATCCGGGACCGCAAATTCTGGCCATCGGTGGCGCGCGTGGATAACGCCTACGGCGACCGGAACTTGGTGTGCGCCTGCCCGCCCGTGGAGGCTTACGCGGAAGCGAGTTGAGGTATCAGGCGCCGATGTGGGCGCGATAAGCTTCAGCCGAAAGGAGCTGCTCGCGCTCCGACGGGTCCGAGACACGCAGCTTGATCATCCACCCCTCCCCGTAGGGGTCGGTGTTCACCAGCTGCGGCTCGGAGTCCAGTCGGCTGTTGACCTCGACCACCTCGCCGCTGAGCGGCGCGTAGAGATCGGCCACGGTCTTCACCGCCTCGACGGTGCCGAAGACGTCGTGTGCGTGGAACGTGGCGCCCGGCTGGGGGAGCTCGACGAAGACGACGTCACCTAGCTGGTCCTGCGCGTAGTCCGTGATACCCACGATTACTACGTTAGGGTCGGCCGTGGATTTGACGTACTCGTGGTCAGGAGTGTAGAGCAGGTCGTCTGGAATATTGGCCACTTTGCTGAGTCCTGGTATGTGAGCGGCGAAGTCTAGGTCGGCCGCGAAGCCACTGTCAAGCAAGAAACATTCGCGATCTTCTCGCGATGCACGTGACAGTGCGGGCTCAGCGAAGTTGCGCTTGCTTGGCTAAAGCCTCGTGCATCAGCGCCTCCCATACCCGGTCCGCGCGCTCTGCCAATTCCTCCAGGCTCCCGTCGTTGGCGATGACGTAATGCGCTCGCTGGCGCACCGCGTCCGGGGGTAGCTGGAGTGCCATGATACGCAGGGCTTCCGACCTGCCGATCCCCCTGTTCGCCAGCCGCTGCAGGCGGGTGTGCTCGGGCGTTTCGACCAGGACGACGCGGTCGAACCGATCTTGCAACCCCCGCTCGAAGAGCAGCGGCACCTCGCACACGACGATTCGCTCCCCCGCTCGACGTGCGCGCTCCAGCCTAGCTTCGATTTCGGCCAGGACCCGGGGGTGCACGATGCGCTCCAGTTCGAGAAGCTCCGTCTGGTCCGCGAACACGATGCGGCGCAGTGCGGACCTATCTAGGGTGCCATCCGGAGCCAGCACCGTCGGACCCCAGCGCCGTACGATCTCCGCCAGCGCAGGTGTACCTGGCGCTGTCACTTCCCTCGCGATGGCATCGCTGTCCAGCAGCGTGGCGCCGTAGCGGGCAAAACGCCGCGCTACCTCCGATTTGCCGCTCGCGACGTTGCCGGTGACTGCAACTGTCAGCAACTGGCGACCTCCTCTACGCGGGCGCAGCCAGGTACCGCACACGATGGCGGGGAGTGCATGCTGCGCGGTATGATACTTCCGAGCCTGCCTTGCCGCCTACCCCGTCTCTTAGGCACCAGTACACGAGGATTTACGCATGAGCGAGTCAGTCAACAAAGACGGTACGCCTCCCGCCGGGATGTATGCCGAAAACGGTGCCACCGAGGCTAACCTTTGCAGCCGCAAGTGGGTGGACGACTACGCTGCACTCGTGCGGCGGCAGCTCGAGCTGTTAGGCGAGGACCCGGGGCGCGAAGGGTTGCTGCGCACTCCGGAGCGTGTGGCTCGCGCGATGAAATGGCTGACTCGTGGCTACCGCCTGACGTTGGCCGATGTGGTGGGGGAGGGCGTGTTCGAAGATTCGCACCAGAACATGGTAATGGTGCGTGACATCGAGCTCTACTCGCTTTGCGAGCATCATCTCCTCCCGTTTTTCGGGAAGGCGCACATCGCCTATATACCGGCGGGCCGGTTGCTGGGGTTGTCCAAGCTACCGCGCATCGTCGACATGTTCGCGCGGCGACTGCAGGTGCAAGAGCGACTGACCAGCGAAATCGCCGATGCCGTGCAGGAAGCTGTGCAGCCGCGCGGGGTCGGTGTCGTGATCGAGGCTTACCACCTCTGCATGATGATGCGCGGCGTGGAGAAGCAGAACTCCAAGACGATCACTTCCGCATTGCTGGGGAGCTTTCGCGACGACGCCAAGACGCGGGACGAGTTCCTGCGCCTAGCGCATAGCCCCTCGCGGCTGATGGACTAGCCACCGCCGTCAGGCGGCGGCTGTGCGTCCCCGAGCGGACTCGGCCAACATGCGGTCGATGACGAACTCGGCACCGCCGCGGGCCCGGATCTGGGACGGCGTGGAGGCCAAATAGCGCTGGCAGGTGTTGCG
>DATMBI010000137.1:0-3993 GCA_035559375.1 Gemmatimonadaceae bacterium
ATTCAGCGTCTTTACGAGGGGACGAGCTCTCTCAGAGGTCGAGACGACATACCGCTCGTCTTGCGTGTGCCTGCCCCTGATGGATCGTCCGTGATCGTTGGCCGTGAGGTGGACGTACTCGACGCTGGGCGTTCAGGCGCAGTAGGAACATGATGGTGCCGTTGCGGCGGCCGTTACCTTAGAGACTGCTCCGTTCGGGCCATGAGTTTCAGACTATACAACACTCTCTCGCGCCAAATAGAAGAATTCGCGCCGGCCGACGGCCACACGGTGCGCATGTATACGTGTGGGCCTACGGTGTACGATCCGGCGCACTTGGGCAACTTCCGTACCTTTCTATTCGAAGACCTTCTGCGGCGCGCCCTACGGTTGCAGGGTTGGCGCGTTTTCCAGGTCATGAACCTGACGGATGTGGACGACAAGATCATCCGGCGTGCGTTCGAGCGCGGCGTGACGATCCGCGAGGTGACCGAGCCGATCGTGGAAGTCTTTCATGCCGACCGCCGCTATTTGCGCATCGAAGATGCCGAGGTGTACCCCAAGGCAACCGAGCACATCCCTGAGATGATCGAGCTCGTTCAGCGCCTGTTGGACCTCGGTGTGGCCTACAAGGCCGACGACGGTTCTGTTTACTTCGCCATCTCGCGCTTCCCGGGTTACGGCAAACTCTCGCGCTTGGATACGAGGGAAATCAGGCCGGGAGCGCGTGTCTCTCAGGACGACTACTCAAAGGAGAACGCTCAGGATTTTGCTTTGTGGAAGGCGGCTAAGCCGGAGGACGAGGCCACTGGCGCTGCCTGGGACGCTCCGTTTGGCCGCGGCCGGCCGGGGTGGCACCTAGAATGTTCCGCAATGGCCATGAAGTATCTCGGTGAAACGCTCGACATCCATTGCGGCGGTGTGGACCTGGTCTTTCCCCACCACGAGGACGAGATCGCGCAGTCCGAGGCTGCCACTGGCCGTCCGTTCGCGCGGTTCTGGTGCCATGGGGAATTTCTGCTCGTGGACGGCACCAAAATGGCCAAGCGGCTGGGCAATGTCTTCACGGTGGCGGAGTTGAGGAGGCAAGGAGTATCAGCGGCTGCGGTTCGGCACTTCATGTTTTCCACGCATTACCGCAAACAGATCAGCCTGTCTGGACAGGCTCTGGAGGCGTCCATGGAGGCGGCCGTGCGGGTAGGGGAGTTTGCACGGCGGCTCGATGAGGCTAGGGGGGCGGCCCCCGAGCTCGGGCACGCCGCCGACGAGGCCGAATTGCGCTTCCGGTCGGCGCTCGCCGACGACCTCAACGCCCCCGAAGCTGTGGCTGCGCTCTTTACGTTCATACAGCGGGGTAACGCAGCGCTAGATCGTGGCGGTTCCGATTCCGGTGCCCTTGTGCGTGCTAGGGATGTTTTCGCGTTGATCGACAGTGTCCTCGACATCCGGCCCAGGGTGCTACGGTTCCTGGTGAGTGGGGAGAGCACCGGCTCGGCGATAGATGCGGCACTAGTGGATGCGCCGGAGGCCGTGGAAACGGTGCGTTGGGCTGCCGAGCGACTGCGAGAGCGGGTGCGTGCGCGGCAGGAACGTGACTTCGCGCGTGCCGACGCTATCCGGGCCGAGGTGGAAAGCGCGGGGTTTATGGTAAAGGATGGGCCCGAGGGTACACTTGTGCAGTGGTACCATTAGGGTTTATGCGCTGGTGGTAGAGCGAGTGGCGTTCGCCGCGGCAGTTGGCTCGCTTGACACCTAAGTCACGGCTGGCTAACGTAGTAGGCTCGCGCAGCGAGTCCTGGGTGCTGACGTAGCTCAATTGGCAGAGCACCTGATTTGTAATCAGGCGGTTGCGAGTTCGACTCTCGCCGTCAGCTCTGCCTCTCACTGGCATATTCGTTGGCGCCTTGGGCCTTGTTGCGGGGCGTGGTGGGGTACCCAAGTGGCCAACGGGAGCAGACTGTAAATCTGCCGGCTTTACGCCTTCGAAGGTTCGAATCCTTCCCCCACCATGGTGGTGTGGAGGTCGCTCGGCTGGCGTGCGAGCGGCGGGAGTCGTTGAAATGCGGGAGTAGCTCAGCTGGTAGAGCGCGAGCCTTCCAAGCTCGATGTCGCGGGTTCGAGCCCCGTCTCCCGCTCTCCGGAGGAGGGCTGGGGTGTAGGCTCTGGAGTTCGGCCCGCTCGCGTAGCTCAGTTGGTAGAGCACACCCTTGGTAAGGGTGAGGTCACCGGTTCAATCCCGGTCGCGAGCTCTGGTGGTACCGGGTTGGCCAGCTGGTGGGTGTGGTTGGCGAGATTAAGCTTAGAGGTAGCACCGCTAGCAGAATCATTTCATGCCGAGAGAGAAGATCATTCTGGCGTGTTCCGAGTGTAAGAACCGCAATTACTTCACCACGAAGAACCGGCGCACTCATCCGGAGCGCGTGGAGTGGAAGAAGTACTGCCCGCGGTGCAACAAGCACGTCCTGCACAAGGAAACCAAGTAACAGTGGCTACGCAAGCAGCGCGCGGGAACATCGTTCGACGCGCCGTCACGTTCTACCAGGAAGTTATTGCCGAGATGCGGAAGGTCACCTGGCCCGACTGGCCTCAGGTGCGCCAACTGTCCATTCTGGTGATTTCCCTGTCGTTGTTCGTGGGGGCGCTGATCGCCCTTATGGACCTGGTGTTCCAGGCCATATTCGTACGTGGCCTGCCGTCGCTGTTCGGGGGTTAGGGAGTGGAGCACCGTTGGTACGCAATTCAGACCACCGCGGGCCACGAGAACAAGGTGCGCTCGTTGATTCAGCGGCGCATCGATCAGGACCCGAATCCACCGGATAGGAAGCTGATTCGCCAGGTTCTCGTCCCCACGCAGGAAGTGGTCGAAATCAAGAACGGCAAGAAGGTGACGGTGCAGCGGAAACTGTATCCCGGCTACGTGTTGGTAGAGATGCAGTGGAATCAGGAGGCTGCGCAAATCATCAACAGTATCCAGGGTGTCATAAAGTTTCTGCACGCAGGTGGTACCGCTGGGTACACTACGGAGCCGATGCCACTTCGGCAGGAGGAGGTCAATCGGCTGCTCGGGATCGCCGAGGAGGTAGAGCCGGAGGAACCGAAGGAAAAGATACCGTTCGTTGTGGGTCAGGCGGTCACTATCACGGAGGGGCCGTTCACGGATTTCAACGGCACGGTCGAGGAAGTGATGCCTGAGAAGGGGAAGGTGCGTGTCACAGTGAGCCTTTTCGGAAGGCCCACGAGCGTGGAGTTGGATTACTTGCAGCTGAAGGGGTACTAGGGCGATTCGTCGGCTACCACCCCGACGTGAAGTAGACGGTGGGA
Organism: Gemmatimonadaceae bacterium; assembly: GCA_035559375.1. GTDB lineage: Bacteria > Gemmatimonadota > Gemmatimonadetes > Gemmatimonadales > Gemmatimonadaceae > DATMBI01. Next base: position 3,301 of record DATMBI010000137.1, read on the forward strand.
GTCCTGGCGGCGCGGTTCGCAGATCGCGCCTGAACAGAACGCAAGGGGTTTTTCAATGGCAAAGAAAGTAACCGGGTTCGTCAAACTCCAGATCCCGGCGGGCCGTGCGACTCCGGCTCCGCCGGTGGGTACGGCGCTGGGCCCGCAGGGGATCAACATCATGGCCTTCTGCAAGGAGTTCAACGCCCGGACTCAGAGCCAGGAAGGGCTTATCCTTCCTGTCGAGATTACCATCTATTCCGACAAGTCGTTCACCTTCGTTCTCAAGACTCCGCCCGCGGCGGTGCTCATCAAGAAGGAGCTGGGAATCGAGAAGGGCTCGGGCGAACCGAACCGTGTCAAGGTTGGCAAGCTCACGAAGGCGCAGCTGAGGCGTATCGCTGAGATCAAGCTGCCAGACCTCAACTGCGATTCCATCGAGGCTGCGATGTCCATGGTCGCAGGTGCGGCGCGCTCCATGGGCGTGGAGGTGCAAGACTGATGCGGACTCATGGTAAGCGTTACCGCCAGGTGGCGGCGCGCCGCGATCCTCATGCTGCTTATCCGCCCCGCAGGGCGCTGGAACTCGTAAAAGAGTGCGCCTCGGCCAAGTTCGACGAGACCGTGGAGGTGGCAGTGCGGTTGGGGGTGGACCCGCGGCATGCCGACCAAGTGGTGCGAGGAACGGTTGTTCTCCCGGCAGGCACGGGTAAA
>DATMBI010000138.1:0-10314 GCA_035559375.1 Gemmatimonadaceae bacterium
AGGTGCGCGTTCAACGCGACACCAGTCCGCCGCAGCGCCTCAACCGCGACTCGCTGCAGGAGATGATCGAGGCGAGGCAGCAAGAGCGGCAACGTCGCGAGCCGCGCCGAATTCCGGTGACGCCGGAATTGGAGCGTTCCGCTTTCCGCGATACCTTGGCCCGAACGATCTTGCTGCGGGGCCGAGCTGCCAGGCTGCGACAAGATTCGTCGCTCGTGTCGTACGAAGCCAGCAGCTACACCCGGCTGTCCGTAGGACTGGGGATCGCGGTGCTGGGGAGGGAGCGTCTCTTCTTTCGTACGGAAACGGCTGCGCGCATCCGCTGGTCGCGAGCGAGCGGCGCTTGGGTGGAAGCCAAGGGTCATCGCTCGGTGTTTCCGTTTTTGCGCGGTCAGAACTCCGACTTGCGCCCGGACTACTATGTGGAACTCCCCTACTATCCCGGTCGCGAAGCGCTGTGGATCGGCTCGGACCTGGTTCGGCCCGAGGTAGATGACCGCGAACTGGTTCACCCGCTCGCGCTGGGTTCCGAGGCGTACTACACCTATCGGGCGGGTGACTCGCTGCTTTTCACTCTTCCAGGCGGCCGCACTATTCGGCTCCGCGAACTCGTAGTGGAACCGCGTCGCCCCGAGTGGCGGCTCTCGCTAGGGTCGTTCTGGTTCGAAGCCGAGAGCGGACAGCTAGTCCGGGCTGCTTACCGTTTGGCCGTCCCCCTCGACATCTGGCAGGTAGCTAGAGAGGATGCGGCACAGCAAGGGGACACTACGGTACGGCGGCAAGATGACGACATCCCGTTTTGGTTGAGAGCCCTCATACCTAGCGCAACAGCGGCGCTGGACGCTGTAACGCTGGACTACGGACTTTACGGCGAGCGCTACTGGTTGCCTAGAAGCCAGTACGCCGAAGGCTGGGCCCGCTTGGGCGCCGTGAAGATTCCATTCAAGATCGAACAGACCTTTCGCTACGCCAGGGTAAACGGGACAGACTCGCTTCCGCCGGTGCCGCCGGCGCCGATCGCTCTGCGCGACTCGCTCTTTCCCGGTGACACCACGCCGTGGAATCGCCTTCCTCCCGATGAACGCAGGCGCCGCGAGAGAGTTCTGGGTGAGGCAGCGGCCGCACGAGCGAGAGCACGCGCGGCTGCAAGAGAGCAAGAGTGCCAGCAGAAGGGTAGTTACACTGCGGTCAGAGAACGCTTCGACGGCGCTTTGAGAATCGCTATCCAAGTGCCGTGCGACTCGATGCTCCTGGCCACCAGCCCGGAGCTTCCACCCTCGATTTACGACCCGGGCGAAGAGTTATTCCATGCTGGCGAAAGCCGGCGCCTGCTGGATGCGTTAGGCTTTCGCGTACAGCCAGGGTGGGCCCCGCAACAGCCGCGCGTTCGATTCGGCCTTCCTGTGACGCGCTACAACAGGGTCGAAGGGCTAGCTACAGGCCTGGCAGTAGAGCAGGAGCTAGGAAGAGGCCTCGCTTGGGATCTGACTGTGCGGTACGCCGTCGCAGCGAGGACGATAGATGCAGATGGGGGTGTGTCGTTAGGAAGCGGTGGGCAGCGCCTCCGCCTCGCTGCGTATCGACGTCTCGAAGTAGTACCGGGCTCGGAGCCGCTTCCAGGACTCGGTTACAGCGTCGTAGCCCTCTTGTTAGGACGCGACGACGCCATGTATTACAAGGCAACGGGGATGGCGCTCGAACGCCGGCGCTCAGACGGAGCGCTGCTGGCCCGGCTGTTTGCGGAGCGGCACGACGCCGTACCGGTCACCACATCCTTCAGCGTAGCCCACGCACTGGGATCCGCGGTCCGCTTCCCGGCTAACATCACGGCAGAGAAGGGGCTGGCTGCTGGGGCGTGGTTGCGTCAACGCTACGACAGGGGGATAGACCCCAAGAGCTGGCGCATCTCTGCCAGCGGCGATCTTCTGGCTGGAAAGTTTTACCCAAGCCGAGCGGACAAGAGGCCGCGCTACTTCGGTAGAGCGGCGCTCTCGGTCACCGGCGTGACTGCCCTCGGCACGTCCCTCGCCGTCGGTGCCACGCTGGCAGCTGGCGCTAGCGACGGTCTTCCGATACAAAACGAATTCCTACTCGGTGGCGCCAAAACCGTACGCGGGCAGCCGCCAGCCTCTCTTCAGGGACCATGGTACTGGCTCGCTCGCCTCGAAACGAGCCTAGGTGCCCCGGATCGCGCAGTGCGACCAGTGATCTTCGCCGACATCGGCTGGGCCGGCCAGCGTAGCGAGCTCACCCACCCAGGAAGACCGCTCTCCGGAGCAGGAATAGGGTTCTCGGTAATGGACGGCTTCCTCAGAATAGATCTGGCCCGCGGGATCTTCCCACGACGAAACCTGCGCCTCGAGTTCCAACTCGATGCACCGTTCTAAGTCGAGACCGTCACGAACTGCTCTGCGGCTTTCTAGTGAATGCCACCGAAATACGCCAACAGACGAAGCCGATCACCAGGAAGTTCAACAAGGCGGCTAGAAAGCTTCCGACCTCGAGTCGAGCTGAGTCAGTGAGGGCCAACGACCACTGCTGCCAATCGCCACTCGGAGTCAATAGGCCTATGACCGGCATCAGCAGGTCGTCCACGATCGAACCTACGAGCCTGTTGAGCGTGCCACCCAAGATGACGGCTATCGCCAGCCCGATCACGTTGTCCTTGACGAGAAAAGCCCTGAAATCGCTCCACATCGCATGCGCTCTCGTTAGGTGAGAGCGCTAACATATCGCTATCCCGTGTAGGCTGCTAGCGAGCCGAGCTATGCGGTCATGGAATACTCAACTCCCCTTCGCACACCAACACGGAGTACCCACCTACTCGTACTGCACTGATCTCTCCCTGCTCCTTGTTGACGACTACCTCGATCGAACTGGGCCGGCCCAACTCGTAGCCCTGTTCGACTGTCCAGCGTAGTTCCGCATCGGGCTGCGGGTCCAACCTGGCTAGGTACCCACCCAGCGAGGCGCACGCCGAACCGGTGGCCGGATCTTCGGGAACGGAGATTCCAGGAGCGAACATACGGGCGTGAATGTCATGACCCGGTTCCTGCGCCTCGAGGGCGAAGACCATGATCATCTCGCCAGGCGTACCAGCGAGGTGGCGCTGCCAAACGTCCGTGCGGATCCTGGCACGCCGCACTGCGTCGATTCCGTCGAGCGCCACTAGCGCGAAGGGAAGGCCGCAAGAGACAGTCGCTGGCGGATACACGGCGCTGGCCAGATCGGCCTCCTCGAGCGAGAGGATCTCCGCCAGGATTGCAGCTGATGGCAGCGGAGGGCCCCAACGCGGCAGTTGTGCCACGGAGAGCTGACAGAAACCGGGCACACCTCCGGGCTCCCTCCGTACGGACACCCGCACCGGCCCGACTTCCTCCTCCAACACCAGCATGGTTTCGTCGCTGTGAAGTGACACCTCGCCGATCGCCGCAAGCACATAAGCAGTACCCACGGTCGGATGCCCGGCGAAGGGTACCTCGCCGCCCGGCGTGAAGATACGCACGCGGCGGGTATTACGAGGATCACGCGGTGGCAAAACGAACGTGGTTTCCGAGTAATTGAACTCGCGCGCGATAGCCTGCATCTCGCTCGAATCCAACCCCTCGGCGTGCAAGATCACCGCGAGCTGGTTGCCACCGAACGGCCTACGTGTGAAGACGTCAGCCGTGCAGTACCGGTAGCGCCGCCGAGCCACGGATCACTCCGCAGCCATGAACGGATAGCGGTAGTCCGTAGGAGGAACGAACGTCTCTTTGATGGCTCTGGGACTTACCCAGCGCATCAGATTCCACTTGGACCCTGCCTTGTCGTTGGTGCCGCTGGCCCGAGCACCGCCGAACGGCTGCTGCCCGACAACAGCGCCGGTTGGCTTGTCATTTATGTAAAAGTTTCCAGCAGCGTTGCGCAGAACCGACAACGCCTCCTGTACGGCCCGGCGGTCCCTTGCAAACACAGACCCAGTCAGGCCATAGGGCGATGTGCGGTCCACCAACTCCAGCGTCTCCGCCCAACGCGCATCGTCGTACACCCACGCCGTGACAACCGGGCCGAAAATCTCTTCGCACATGAGCCGGTAATCGGGCGACGGCGCTTCTATGAGGGTCGGTTCTATGAAGTAGCCTTCCTCGCCATGTGCTCCGCCCCCAGCGACGATTCGCGCATTGCGCCGTGCGTCCTCCAAGTAGCTCGAGATCTTTTCGAACGCTCGCCGGTCGATCACCGCGCCCATGAAGTTGCGAAAATCACGGACGTCCCCCATGCGAATGTCGGAAATCATCGCCACGCAACGGTCGCGAACTTCCGGCCAAAGAGACCGCGGAATATAAATGCGGCTGGCCGCCGAGCATTTCTGCCCCTGGTACTCGTAACCACCCCTCACTATCGCCACAGCTACCGCAACCGGGTCGGCCGATGGGTGTGCGACGATGAAATCCTTGCCACCCGTCTCGCCCACGATGCGCGGGTAGGACCGATAGCGCCCCATATTGGCGCCGATGGTCTGCCACATGCTATTGAAGACGAACGTGCTCCCAGTGAAGTGCACACCGGCCAGATCGGGATGCGACAATACGGCCTGCGATATGGCTACCGGGTCGCCAGGGACGAAGTTGATCACGCCGGGCGGCAGACCTGCTTCTTCGAGAAGCCGGAAAGTGTAGTAGGCCGAGAGGAGCGCTGTCGCGGCTGGTTTCCAGATTACCACATTGCCCATCAGGGCTGGTGAGCCTGGCAGATTACCGCCGATTGCGGTGAAGTTGAACGGCGTCACCGCGTACACGAATCCCTCCAGCGGCCGGTAGTCCATGGCATTCCAAACGCCGGGGCTGGAGATCGGTTGGTCGGAGTAAATTTCCTGGGCGTAATACGAGTTGAACCGCCAGAAATCTATCAGCTCGCAGGCCGAGTCTATCTCCGCTTGAAAAACCGTCTTTGACTGTCCCAACATCGTGGCCGCATTGAGCGTGTCGCGCCACGTAGTAGAGAGAAGTTCGGCTGCTTTGAGAAAGACGGCCACTCTGTCTTCCCACGGCCAACTGGCCCACTCCCGTCTGGCACGAGCCGCAGCTTCGATAGCGAGAGCCACGTGTTCTGGAGTGGCGCGATGCCAGTCGGCTAGTACGTGTGCGTGCTTATGGGGCATCACGACTTGGCCCAGATCGCCACTCCTGTACTCCTTTCCACCGATGACGATCGGTATTTCGATGCGCTCCGACGCCATCTGGCGTAGCCTTTCCTTGAGCGAAGAGCGCTCCGGCGTGCCCGGAGCGTAGCTGCGCACAGGTTCGTTGGCCGGACGGGGAACGGCACGAATGCCGCTGACCGGTACCGTAGCTAGAGGAGCGCGCTCGGCGACAGATCCCGACCCCGAAGGCTCTACCCGCGACGACGCGGACGGTACAGCGACTGTACTTCTGGCAGTCATAGTAGCAGGTAACGTCAGTAGACCGATACGATGCGAAGGGAGGCCGCCACTCTCGACGGCACCCTGGCGTGGCACTTCGCGCAAAATAAGATGGTACCATAGTCACGCCAACGGCGCTATGCGCGGGCGCCCGCCAGGCGTGTTGCGCCGATCGTGGGTAGGGCCGTCGTGTTAGGAGCATACAGCTCGACGTCGGTTTCGTGATGGTAGTCCACTGGGTCGGAGGGCACCTCGATGAGTGACAGCAGGCAGGATATGGGCCGCCTGACCGAGTGGGCGGGTACGCTGCTACTGGCAGCCGGCACCGTGCTGGCTGCCTGCGGCGGTTCCGAAGGAGGCCCGGCCGGTCCCCCCGCTGTGTCGCGTGTCGAGATTTCGGCGCCCTCCCCTACCCTGGAGGTGGGCTCCACGATGCTGGTTTCGGCGCGGTACTTCGACGCCAACGGACGTCCACTCTCAGGGCGGAGAGTGATCTATTCGTCTTCGAATGCAACTGTGGCTACAGTGGACAGCAGTGGCCTCGTTACCGGCGTCTCCCCTGGCAGCGCCGCGATCAGTGCCACTGTGGACAGAGTGACGTCGAGCGTTTCGATCACAGTCGTGCCCGTCCCGGTAGCTGCAATACAGTTCGCGCCGGCACGTCCCAGCGTCAGGCCAGGCGAGACGGTGACACTCACTGCTACTCCACTGGACGCTATCGGGCGCCCGCTCAGTGGCCGCGCGATCTCCTGGTCGAGTTCTAACCCCACGATCGCCACAGTCGATCGACAGGGCGTGGTGACCGGTGTCTCGACAGGCACGACTTATATACGGGCCGAGGTGGAGAACGTTCGCGACAGCGTGAGCTTGAGAGTCAAAAGCCTGTTCGCACCCGTAATCACGGGAACGTCTAGCGGTACGCTGGTTCCCGGAGGAGTCGGCACCATCACTGGCAACTACTTCGGTGCCTCGGCTAGCGAGAACGAAGTTTGGATCAACGGCGTGCGGGCTACAGTTACAAGCGGTTCGACCACCAGCGTAACCTTCGTAGTGCCTGCAGCCGCTAGCCTCCCTTGCACCCCCACGGGGCCGGCCCAGATCCTCCTGGTTGCCAACGGCGACACGGCCACCACCACCATGCCTCTACGGATGGCCACATCTCGCAGCCTGCAAGTCGGCGAATCGCTGCTCCTGACTACCCAGGACGACGTGGGCTGCAATGAGTTCCCAGCCACCGGCGGGCGGTACCTGATAACCGCTTTCAACTTCGCGCGCCACGCCGGGGTAAGAACCTCCTTCCAACTGCTGGGTGCCAGTCCGGGTGGCACTGCCGTGGCGGAAAATCGCACCGGGACGCCCGCGCTCTCACCCCAGCTAGAACCGAGGCAAAAGGGTCCCGCCGAGACATTTCTCGAGACCCATCTAGCGTTCCGCTCACAGGACCGAGCGTTGGCTCGCTCCCTGGGTTCGCCGCGAATCCCGCTTAGAACACGCCGTGCCGCCCAGCGCCTGAACCTGGCTATGGCGGTCAACCCGCCTCCCGCAGTCGGCGCGATGGTGACTTACCGGATGCCAAGGACGCTGGGGAGTTACTCGACCTACGACGAAGTTCGGTTCAGGGTAGTGTACGTGGGGAGCAAGATCGTCATCCTCGAGGACTCACTGGCACCTTACGCGCGTACGATGGACCAGGAATACGTGCGCATCGGGGAGGAATTCGATCAGGTCATGTATCCGATCTTGCTCGCCTTCGGCGATCCACTCGTAGTGGATTCGGCACTCGACAATAACGGCCACCTGCTCGCGCTTTTTTCCAAAAAAGTCAACGATTACACGTACAACGGGCAGCGCAATGTCATACTCGGCTTCGTGACTCTTTGCGATTTCTTCCCGCGTACACCGCAAATCATCGGCGGCGTGGTGATTCCTGCCTGCCCAGCCAGCAACGAGGCCGAAGCTTTCTATGGACTCGTCCCTGAACCCGGCGGTTACTCGATCGAACAGTGGCGCCGCTACATGCGGAGCACTTTCATCCACGAGGCCAAGCACATCGCGTCGTACGCGTGGCGCTACTACTACGACGCGGAGGAACTCGAGGACACATGGCTGGAAGAAGCTACGGCCCAGCAGGCTAGCGAAATGTGGGCGCGTTGGCTGTACGGCAGACAGCAATTCCAAGACATTCGCTGGATAGATGGCCCGCGATGCGATTTCGCTCCTATCTCAGCGGCCTGCCCCGATCCAGCCGAGGGAATTTTGCATCACTTCAGCTTTCTTTACGATCACTACAATTCGAACGAATCGAAGTCCATTTTGGACGACCCTAACGCTCCTCCCGATCCAGTCATCTACGGAAGTTCTTGGTCGTTCGCTCGCTGGGTGACGGACATCTATGGAGGCAACGAAGCGTCCTTCCTGTCTTCTATCGTTCAGGTTAAAAACGACCACGGGATAGACCATATTTCGGCACGTGCTGGTCGGCCCTTTTCGGAGCTGCTGGGCTTGTGGTCACTAGCCTCGTTAGCCGACAACTATCCAGGCGCCACGATAGTCGATGCGCGCTTACAGCTGCCCAGCTGGAATTCCAGGGATTTGTTCGCGGAAATGAACCGGAACCTGGTGCGATCGGGCGGGCAACCAGCGTTCCCGCGTGCTTGGCCGCTCAACGTGCGGCAAGTCACCTTCGGCAACTTTTCGCCCTCCCAGTCGATGGTGAACCTACTACCCGGCGGTGGCTTCGCTGCCTGGGAGTTATCGGGGGCTCAGAGCACGCCCCAGGTACTAGCCGTCAGAGCGCCGGATGGCGGTCCCCCACCTCCAGCGATAGGGATGGCTATAGTGCGGATCCAGTAGGACGCGGCAGTAGCGGCCGTGGCGGGGTAGGGTGGGGATGGGCGATCTTACTGCTATGGTGCGGTCCATTCCTCTCGCTCTGACCGTATTCCGAATCTGCTCCGCGCCGGTCTTGATCCTGTTGGCCGCGCTCGAGCTGGAGCGCGCCTTTCTGGGCCTGGCCGTTGCGGCTCTGTTGAGCGATGCGCTAGATGGTGCTATCGCTAGGCGGCTGGGTGCAGCTTCCCAGACTGGGCGCCTCCTCGATAGCTGGGCTGACCTGCTCATCGCCCTGAGCGCGTTCGTTGGGGCAGCGCTCCTCTGGCCAGACACCATGCGCCAAGAGGCCACCTATATAGCCGTTGTGCTCACTGCCTTCGTGGTTCCGAATTCCTATGCCTTGCTGCGATTCCGGCGCCTACTTGGCTACCACACTATCTCAGCCAAGGTTTCCGGAGTGCTGCTCAGTACCGGTGCAGTGCTTCTCTTCCTGGGCGTAACCCCCCTCCTTTTTCGTGTGGCTGCCTTGGTGGAGCTGATGGTAGCGCTGGAGTACATCGCTATATCACTGATCATCCCGGACTGGGATGGCGAGATACCATCCGTCTGGCACGCATTGCGACTGCGCAACGCTGGGCAAGAAGAGGGTCGTATTCCGAGGGACGCGTGAAGCACTTGTTCGGAGCCCACATGCCAGCGAATGGCGGACTCCACATGGCAATACTCAGGGCAGGCAGGGTCGGTGCGGACGCCGTCCAGGTTTTCACTGCCACGCCCGAGTATTACAACGATCGCATGGGAATGAGCGCCGAGCGCGGCCAGCGATTCCGTGAAGCACTGCGCGCGGTCGGATTCGATCCCAGGTGCGTATTAGTGCATGCCCCTTACGTTCTCAATCTAGCCTCTCCTGACGCCGTCAAATACGAACGCTCCCGAGCGGCATTGGCGAAAGAGCTGGAACGGAGCACAGCCCTGGGTGTAGGGGCGCTCTGCTTCCATCCGGGTTCCGCTGGCGATGACGATTTGCAGAGCGGTATAGCTAGGGTCGGCGACGCCATCGCATTTGCTCTGGAATCGGTTCCTGGCAGCACGTTGGTACTGGTCGAAAACACCGCTGGCGCCGGGAGAACCGTGGGTCGCAACGCTGCGGAGATTGCAGCCATATTGGCTAGGGTGCCCGACCGACTTCGAGAGCGCACTGGTTACGGCCTAGATACGTGCCATCTGTTTGCGAGTGGTCACGACATCGCTAGCGGGCCAACCGCGCTGCGGAGCGTGTTGGACGAGTTTTCCGAGACCGTCGCTGCTCCTCCGGCTTTCTTTCACCTCAACGATTCGGCGGCGCCTTTGGGTTCCAATCGAGACCGCCACGCCCTGATCGGAGAGGGCGCTATTGGCCGGGAACCATTTCGGTGGCTGCTGGCCGATCCGCGCACGCTCGGAGTGCCTTTGATTCTAGAGACGCCGCTCGCCCAGCCAGATCCAGCGGAGACGGACGTTACGCCCGACGATAACATTCTGCGCATGCTGGCGCTGCTACGGTCACTGTCGGCCGAGGGAGCATCCAGACCACCTAACCATGAAGACCTACATTAGCGGCATCCTTTTGCTGGGGATGGTCGTGCTCGTAGCCCGGGATCCGGAAAGCTCCCAGGCTCCTCGGCGTGGCACGTTCGTCCTAGTGTCCGCTAACGGCGACACGATTGCAATCGAGAGTTTCGAGCGCAGCGCGGAACGGCTCAAATCGACGCTCGTTTTTCGTGCTGCCGGCGCGCGTTTCGACTTCGAGCTTGGGCTGGCACCTGATCGGAGCGTCTCCTGGTTCAGGAACGAATTCCGCCAGTCGCTGGCCGATCCGGGATCAAAGCCGGTTCAGAGCGCCCATATTTCGTTTGCCGGCGATAGCGCCATCGTGGTCATAGAACCAGGATCCACTACCCAGCGGCTGGCCACGAAACCTGGTGCAATTCCTCTGCTGAATCCGTCGTTCGCTCTCGTAGAGCAGATCGTGCGGCGCGCGCTGCTACTCGGCGCAGATACGGCGGTTCCGGTATTCATGGTGCAGGGAGGTACGACCG
>DATMBI010000139.1:0-4628 GCA_035559375.1 Gemmatimonadaceae bacterium
TCCCGGTCACGGGGAGGGCCACAACTCTGGACAGGCGGTCAATATCGCTGCCGCGCTCGTCGTCAAGGAGATCATGGAGCGTGAGCGCATACCGGGCACGCTCAAACTTTGGCCCGGCGTGGCCGAGGAGCAGGTTGCTGGCAAAGCGCATCTGGTGCGAGCCGGTGTCTTCAAGGATGTAGATGTGGTGCTTTTCACGCACGTGGGCAACAATCTCGGAGTCTCGTGGGGCCAGTCCGGTTCCAATGCGTTGCTCTCGGTCGAGTTCCGTTTCCGGGGCCAGACAGCCCATTCGGCCGGTGCTCCGTGGCGCGGCAAGTCGGCACTGGACGCGGTGATGCTGATGGCGCAGGCATGGGAGTTCAAGAGGGAGCACCTCCCGCTAGCGCAGCGTTCGCACTACGTCATCACGGACGGAGGGGATCAGCCTAACGTCGTGCCTCAGACTGCAGCCATCTGGTTCTACTTCCGGGAGCGCGACTACGCCCGCACGATGGCGATGTTCGAAGCCGCGAAGCGCATGGCACAGGGTGCGGCACTGATGACCGACACACAGGTCGACACGATCCGCATTCTGGGGTCTGCTTGGTCGGCCCACTTCAACAAGGCCATCGCGGAGGCTACGTACGCCAATATCAAGCGTGTGGGCCTTCCCAAGTGGGACGAGAACGACCTCACACTGGCACGCGCTCTTCAGCGTGAACTGGGGGTGCGCGAAGAAGGTCTCGCGACGCAAGTGGACTCGCTCGGCGGACCGGTGGATCTGGAGCGCTTCACGGGGGGTGGCTCGGACGACATTGGCGACGTGTCTTGGAACGCGCCGACTGTGACGCTGCGCTATCCCTCGAACATTCCCGGCCTCCCAGGCCACAACTGGGCCAATGCCATCGCTATGGCGACGCCGATAGCACACAAAGGAGCCGTGGCCGGAGCCAAAGTCCAGGCGCTGACACTGCTCGACATTCTATTGACGCCGAAGTTGGTAGCTGACGCCTGGGACTACTTCAACAACGTGCAGACGCGAGAAACGAAGTATCAGTCGTTTTTGGGACCGAACGATACTCCTCCTATCTGCTTGAACGCGGACATCATGGCCAGATACCGCGAGCAAATGCGCAAATTTTATTACGATCCTTCGCGCTATTCCACCTATTTGGAACAGCTGGGGATCAAGTATCCGACAGTCCGTCCCATCACTCCGTGAGGGCGGGGAGCCGGCGTACCGCGCGGCTCACAAGGCTATGAGGTGCCTGCCTCGACCGGAGGGCGCGGTGGCACTGCTATTGCGCAAGCGACGGTGGAGCCGCTCCCAGATGCGACCGCCGAGAGCGCCCAGCAGATAGCCCACCGCGCCCCCGAGGACGCCGGCCAGCGAAATGGTAGCCAAGAAGTAGAAAAAGCCGCGCGTGATCTCACCGGTTTGGAATCCTACTGAGAGGTAAGGCCACGCGACCGGTCCGGTGCCCAGAAAGCCGGCGAGAAAGCCGACTAAGGCTGTCGCGTCGGCAATTTGCCCACGTTTGAGCCTGTAGTAGTCCGACATCGGTCGCCTACTGTGTCACTGGCAGACACGCGAGCCGACGTCCGGGGCCTCGATCCTCGCGCTTCACCCAGACCGCCGAGCCGACGCCCTAGCGAGCCGCGTCCAGAACGCGATCTACGTAGCTATCGATGTCGGCGAGTATCGAGACCAGCGAATCCCTGTCATTAGCGCGAATCGCTTGCAGAGCAAGGTCCACTAAGACCGCACGCACGCGATCGTGACGCACGCCATCCGGCGCCACTCGCGCAACAGCACTCTGCCTGCTGGCACCAGCGACTGCACGCGCAGCTGGCTTGCGCGGTCTTGCTTTCGGCTTAGCTCCAGCCAGTGCACGGCGCACCGCCAGTACAAACCGGCCATTGAAAGTTCGGCGATCCAATCGCGCCACACTAGGGTCGATCGCTACAGCCTTTTTGCGCAGATACTCGTTCGTCACTGCTGGATTGGCACTGAGTTCCCGACGCACCATCTCGACGATTTTCTCGCGCGTGTCCTTCTTTCCTCTAGGCATTGTTATGCTCGCAGCTCTCGAGAAACGAGTTGACGAAGTAAAACGACAATCGGTGAGGTAACATTAGCAGGAGGGCAGCGATTTGTCATCCCAAAAGTGCCCTGAAAATCTGTTTGAACATTCCTAGGGAAGGTGCGGGGGGCGGGATTCGAACCCGCACCCGGTTTCCCGGAGGGGATTTTAAGTCCCCCGCGTCTACCGTTTCGCCACCCCCGCGCTCGCACCGCGCCAACTCATCAGCACGCATCGATAAAACTGGCAGGTCTAATCTTTCGTTGCAACGCAGTTCCGCCTCACACACCGACGAGCTGCGGACTACCGGCGGCCGCAGCCAACCACCAACGTGGCTCGAATCCGAATGAATGTTCGAAATCTCGTTGGATGCGCACCGCGAACTCACGAAGGTTCACCAGGCTATCTACAGCAACCGCACACCCACCCCAACCAGCACCCGTGAGCCTGCACCCGTTCAGTCCGGCTCGCTCTGCCTGGGACACCAGCCAATCGAGTTCCGGTGCCGAGCACTCGTAGAGATCTCTGAGGGAGCGATGGGAACGATAGAGCAGAGTCCCGTCCAAGGAGTCGCCGCGGGCCAAAGCTGCGGCAGCCTCGCGGACACGTGCTGTCTCCTCCGCGACGTGCTTAGCCCTCGAAGCCAATTTCTCTGGCAGAGCCGCATCGGACAGCTGCTCGGGAGTCGCGCGTGCAAGCACGGAGAGCTCTGGATACGCCCTTCGCAAGAGTGCCAATGCTGCTTCGCATTCGCGGCGTCGTTGTGCATAGAGGGACTTGCTGACCTGCCGCTTCCGTCCGGTGTCGAACACTAGTACGTGCTGGAGAAAAGGCACTGCCACGACGCGCTCCGGCGCGAAACAAATGTGCAGCGCCTTTTTCTCCACGGCCAGCGAGCTAGCCAGTTGATCGAGGCGACCACACGGTACGTTGGAAAATCCGGCCTCGCCCTCCCAAGCGATGTCGGCCCTGACAAAGCGGGAGAGCTCGACTCCGGCGAGCGCAGCTAAGGCCATACTCGCGGCCACTGCAAGCGCAGCAGAGGAACCGAGGCCGGCAGCGTACGGCAGATCGCCTACGACGGCGAGGCGTGCGCGCTCGACCTCGCACCCTCTAGCGCGCAGCGCCAGCGCAACGCCTGCGACAATGTCGTACCACTCGCCTGTCGGACGGACTGCCTCCAGTACGAAGCGACCGGGATTTGCGAAGCTATCGGAGACAACCTGGAATTCGGGAGCTGTGCCGGGAGCCGCGGCAACGTAGATGCCCATCGGAAGGGCCACCGGCAGAGCATCACCGCCATTGTAGTCAGTGTGTTCACCTAGCAGGTTGATGCGGCCAGGAGCGAAGGCGATCACTTTCGGTTCGCACCCGAAGGAGCTGCGAAAGAAGGCGAGCGCATGGTCGATCATGGCACGGCGCCCAGAGCGTGGGCGGCATACCAAAGGCTGCGAGCCAGGAGTCCGGCCAGAGCAGCATCGCTCCCATCGGCAGTAGCTCTTCCATCGGCATCCACATGTCCAGCAGCGAAGCCGAGGTGCAACGGAGCTCGCCTCAGCCACTGCAGCACCTCTCTCGACTCAGGTCCCACGAGTCGAGCACATTGGCGTGCCAGCGAACTCTCCAGCCCATCTAGGGAACGCAGCGTCCTGCGGTACGCCGGGTCGGACCGTTCTACGAAATCATAGAGCGGGAGCCAGTACAGCGAGGCTACAGGATCGTCCGCAGCGACTGCTTCTCCAGCCAGATTCACGGCCGAAAGAAAAAGCTGTTTCCCGTCCCGCTCCTTGGAAAAGTGCCGCCGCAGAGCCGAACGGACCGCCTCTGGTTCTTCGATGTCGCGAGCCGTTTCCTCGTCGAGTGTCGAACGAAACACATCCAGTGCCTGGGCCACCACGGCATTTGCATGGAGTGTGTACGGGAAGGCGGGAGGGGTGCCCTCGGGAGTGACTTCCGTCGCGTAGAGTGCCACACGTTCGTTGCGCCGGGCTGCGATGTCGTCGTGCGCCAGGTACAGTGTGTCGGCCACGATGGGGTCGTCGAGGAGTCGATCGTCACCCGTTTCTCGGATATAACGATCGACAGCGAGCGGATAGGCAGCTGCGCCCTCGAGGCAAAAGCCTGGTTCGAACAGTAACCCGTCGAGGTAGCGTATCCCCGCTCCAGGCGAATAGCCGTACAGTTCGCACGAGCGCAGCAGAAGCTCCCTGGCCAAAGGCGCGTCACATAGCAGAATTGCAGGGAAGATCCACGAGAGTGCCTCCCACTCCCCGATAGTCACCCCCTGCGAGTGCCAAGGGGCCCTGGTGCGCACGAAATAGAATCGGGCGTCGTCGATGGCCCGACCCACGGAATAGAAGTAAGCGAGCAAGAGGTTCCGGTTGAGCAAGCGATCGACAGCTTCGTGCCCTGTCGACTGCTCCAACCCTCTGATAGCGTCTCGCGTGGCCGCCAGAAGGTGGCGCCACCCGCGGCGCCTCATCGCTCGCGCCATCCCCTGCGCCCCGTCCAGATCGGGTGCGAAACCGAAATAAAACGCGCACTCAGCTTGGGAACCCGGAG
>DATMBI010000140.1:0-8276 GCA_035559375.1 Gemmatimonadaceae bacterium
CACCAGCTCGTCCATCATGGGCTGGTCTATCTGGAGGCGGCCCGCGGTGTCGAGGATCACCACCCGCTCCCGGGCTCGGCGCGCCTCTTCTATCCCAGCGCGTGCGATGCGCACTACGTCCCGCTCGGAACGGTCGGAGTAAACGGGGATGCCCAGTTCGCGTCCCAGCGTCTCGAGCTGGTCGATGGCCGCGGGCCGGTAGATGTCCGCGGCCACCAGCCGGCTACTCCTCCCCTCGCTCTGGAGACGCCTGGCCAACTTGGCCGCCGTGGTGGTCTTACCCGAACCCTGCAACCCGACGAGCATGACCACCGTGGGTGGCACACTGCTCAACTTGAGCCCTTCGCGACGCTCGCCCAGCATCGCCGTGAGCTCGTCGTGCACGATCTTGACTAGCTGCTGAGCCGGCGATACCGAGCGCAAGGCTGCCACTCCGACGGCCTTGGACTCGACCCGTTCCAGGAACTGCCGCGTCAGATCGAAGGAAACGTCGGCTTCGAGGAGGACCCGCCTGATCTCGCGCAAGCCCTCCTTGACGTCGCTTTGCGTAAGGACGCCCTTGCCGCGCAGGCGCGAAAATACACCGGCTATCTTCTCGCTGAGTTCGTCGAACATCGTCGCGTAGCTTACCGGGCCGGCCTCTCCAGTTCAAGCTGAACCGAAGGGCAATCTCTATTTGCTCTCTTGCCAGAGCGTGCCGTCTCCATTTTCTTCACCAACTCGTGCCACGCTCTCAACGACGCGACGAGATCCTGGGATCGGAGTTACCGCCGGCGCTGCCGCTCATGGCGCTGCGGTCTACGATCGTCTACCCGCTGGGCACTATAGCGGTTCAGATGGGCGCACCCGAGAACTTGGCTCTGCTGCGCCACAACGACGTGCCGGGGCTGGTGGTCGCGCTAGTGGTCGCCTCGGGCGACCTGGACGAACCGCTGGACCACAGGAAGTTCGTGGGCCGGGTAGGAGTAGCGGCTCGGGTACATGAGCGGATCAATCTCCCCGGTGACACTGTGCAGATCACCCTGCAGGGGCTGCGGCGCATAACGATAGAGGGGATCCTGCAGACGGAGCCCTACGCCATCGCCAAGGTGCTCCCGGCCCGGGAGACGCCGCCGGATCCGGCCGAGGTGGACGAGCTAGTGGCACGTATCGTCGCAGCGGCGGAAGCGTTATCGGACATGGTAGATCGCATACCGGCCGAGGTGCCGCAGATCCTCAAGATGAACGTGTCCGATCCCGGTCGCTTCGCGGATCTCGCGGCTACGAACATGAACTTCCGCATCTCGGACAAGGACGAGGTGTTGCAGCGGTTGGACGTGGGCCAGCGGCTGCGCTTCATCTTGAAGAGGCTGGAGCAGGAAGTGGCGCGCGCCCGGGTAATGGAGGACGTCAAGCGCCAGACCGAGGTCAAGATAGAACAGCACCAGCGCGAGTTCTATTTGCGCCAGCAGCTGAGGGCTATTCAGGCTGAACTGGGCGAGACGGACCCAGGAGAGCGCGAGGCAATCGAACTGTTGAAACGCATCGACGAGGCAGGGTTGCCCGAGCGGGTCGGGCAGGAGGCGCGACGCGAGACGGAGAGGTTGCGCATGCTCTCGCCGGCATCGAGCGAGTACCAGGTGATCCGCAATTACCTGGACTGGATCCTGGCGCTGCCCTGGAACCGCCGGACCGGCCACGAAGAGATCGAGCTGTCGCGGGTGGAGGAGCTGCTGGACACGCGGCATTACGGCCTCACCGAAGCCAAAGAGCGGATCGTGGAGTTCCTGGCTGTACGCAAGCTGCGCAAAGGCGATTCGCACGGGCCGATCCTATGCTTCGTGGGCCCTCCGGGCACCGGGAAAACCTCGTTAGGCGAAGCAATCGCCAAGGCTATCGGCCGGGCGTTCTACCGCATAGCCGTCGGCGGCGTACGCGACGAGGCGGAGATCCGCGGGCACCGGCGCACGTACGTAGGTGCGATGCCGGGGCTCATAATACAGGCGCTGCGCCGAGTCGGGGTTCGCGACCCGGTGATGATGATAGACGAGATAGACAAGATGGCTGGCGGCGGCGCGGCCGGCGACCCGACGGCGGCCATGCTCGAAGTGCTCGATCCGTCTCAGAACCACGACTTCGTGGACCACTACCTCAACCTTCCCTTCGATCTCTCGGGCATTCTGTTCATCTGCACGGCCAACAACCTGTTCGACATCCCGGCACCGCTGCGCGACCGGATGGAGATAATCCGCATCGCGGGCTACACCATAGAGGAGAAGGTAGAGATAGCTTGGCGCTACCTCCTCCCGCGGCTGCTGGAAGAGCACGGCATCAGCGATCGCGACATCCAGTTCACGGACGAAGTACTAGGCTTCATCTCGAGTCGCTACTCGCGCGAAGCCGGGCTGCGAGGCTTCGAGCGCAACCTCTCGGCCATCATGCGCAAGCGCGCGCGGCGTAAAGCGGAGGGTGAAGAAGGCGCCTGGGTAATCGAGCCGGAAAAGGTGGAGGAGATACTGGGACCGCCGCGGTTCGCAGCCGAGGAAGCGGAAAAGGAGCCGGAAGTGGGAGCGGTGACCGGACTCGCCTGGACAGCCACCGGTGGCGACATCATGACGGTGGAGGCTCTTCGCATGCCGGGGACAGGCAAGCTCACCGTGACAGGCCAGTTGGGTGACGTGCTACGCGAATCCATAGACGCGGCCTACTCGTTCGTACGCTCTCGTGCTGCTGTTCTCGGCGTCCCCGAACAGACGTTCAAGGAGACCGACCTGCACGTGCACTTCCCGGCTGGCTCGGTCCCCAAGGACGGACCCAGCGCCGGCATGGCTGTCACCCTAGCGATAGCCAGCGTCCTTTCGCGGCGTCCCGTACGCCGCGACGTCGCCGTGACGGGCGAGGTAACCCTTCGCGGCAAGGTACTGGAAATTGGCGGAGTAAAGGAGAAGACGCTGGCAGCGTATCGCGCTGGGCTTCGAGAGGTGATCCTTCCCAAGGCCAACCAGAAGGACTTGCGTGGCATACCAGAGGAAGTGCGCCAGCACATGGTGTTTACCTTCGTTTCCAGCATGGACGAAGTGCTGCGCCTGGTGCTACTCCCGCAGGTGCCGGCCGAAGTCGCCGATCAACCAGTGGAGTCGCAAGTAGACCGACCGACCTTCAGCGAGGACGACGTACTGAGCGAGGGAGCGCGCTGACGCGCTCAGAAAGCACGTGAGATCAGGTAGAGCAGCATACCAGCTAGCCCACCGACGAGCGTGCCGTTGATCCTGATGAACTGCAGGTCGCGCCCGATGGCTAGCTCGATGCGCCGCGAGGTAGCGGCCGGATCCCAACGCTGCACGGTTTGAGCTATCAAGGCACCGACCTCGTCCTGATAGCGCTCCACCAGTGCACTGGCCCCTGCGACGATCCACCCGTCTATCCTGGCCAGTAGCTCCTCGTCCTGGAGCAGCGACTGGCCGAAAGTCGCCAGCGCGCGCGCCAATGCGTAGCTACCGGCCTCGTCCGGCGACTCGGCCCACCGCACGAGTGCGTTCTTGAGATCGCGCCAGACGTCGGCTGCGAGCGCCGACATAGCTCGATCGCCCAGGAGCTCCTCTTTGAGTCGCTCGGCTTTCAGGATCACTTCGGGTGAGGCACGCAACTTCACGATGAATTCGTCGATAGCGGCATCGAAGCGGAGCCGCAGCGGGTGATCGGGATCCACCCGAATCTCCCGAAGGGTACGGTCCAGGGCACCCACGACGCGACTCGTTATGCGTTCGTCCACGGCGCTGGGCACCCACCAGGGAAGCTCCTTGTCCACGCGTTGCCGTACGATATCTCGATTTTCCTCCAGCGCACGCGCGGTGAGTTCGAGCACGCGGTCCAGAAGCTCCTGGTGTTTGTTCCCAGCCGTGAGCAAGGCGAGCAGGCGTCCCAGCAACGGAGCCACAGGGGTGGAACGAACACGGTCGCTCAGAGCCCGCGCGAGCACCGCCTCGATGTCCTCGTCCCGGAGAAGTTGAGCGCCCGCGCCCACTGCTCGGGCGGCCTGGCTCGCCAGCCGACGCGCGTTTTCCGGACGCGCTAGCCATTCCGCCAGACGGCGCGCTGGCTGGAGTTGCAGCAGGCGAGCACGAACGGCATCGCGATTGAGAAAGTTGCGCTGCACGAACGCGCCTAACGTGACCCCCACGCGATCCTTGCGCGCCGGGATGATAGCCGTGTGTGGGATCGGTATGCCGAGGGGGTGGCGGAAGAGCGCAGTAACGGCGAACCAGTCGGCGAGGGCACCTACCAGCGCCGCCTCGGAAGTAGCCACCACGATAGCGAGCCAGGGGTAGCGGGGCTCCAGGTAGCGGGCCACGGCGAATACGATCCCTGCCAGGATAAGCAGGCCTGTGGCCCAACCCTTCATACGCCGCAGCGCCCGCTCACGCTCGACGTCGTCGCCCGGCCGTAGCGGGAGAGGCCGGTCCGGCAGACCGGCCACGGTTCGGGGCCCCGCGCCCAACACTACCTCACTGGCGCAACGTTACCCGCGAGAGCTCTACGATTCGCGGCGATGTTCCCTCCGGCACATCGGCGTAATACACGACGGTACGGCCGGCCAGCTCGGCGATTTGCACGTAGTATTCTCGCCCGCGTGCCTGGAAGTTGCGCCGCTCTCCCGTACCTGCACGCGGCTGCCCATAACGCCGCTCCAATCCCCTCCCCAGTAGATCGAAAAACTCGGCGCCATCCACGGCGTTGTCCCAAACCGAGACCCACACCAACGCCTCGCCAGCAGGCAGGTCGACCAGCGCATAACGATCGCCGTCCCAACCAGCGGCACCACGCACCGCCGCACTCTGGTCCTGCAGGTACTCGAACAACAAGAGCCGCGTCTCGAACTCACCGAGATTGTTCTGATAGGCCACCTTGCCGCGCAGTAGCGGTGGAAACACGATCGCCACAGGTTCGTCCCGGCTCTCGAAATACCTGTCGTCGTGCATGATTTGCTCCGTCGACGTCGGCATCCTGTCGAACGGTGGTCGGTCAGGAAAGGCTTGCTTGTAGCGCCGCATGAATTCGGCGCCGCTCAGATAAGGGAAAAGCAGAGTCTCCTGCAAGATGAGCGGCGCCGAAGCGAAGACGGGCATACCAACTTGAGACTCGCGAATCATCTGGCGTACCCGCTCCCAGCCCCCGGGTAGTGCAGCGACGACGTTCTCGCTGCCCAACATAGAGGCAATCTGTTCCAGGGTGGCCTGCCCCTCGATAACCGCTTGGGCTGCCATGGCTCGATCGTTGTCGTCACGCGCGCGCTGTAGCGAATCGAGGTCGAAGTACTGGTCTTGCAGCGCATGAACGAGCTCGTGCGCTATGGTCACCCCGACGATAGCCTCGTCGCTCCCTTCGACGACATACAGTACTTTGGTTTTGGGGTCGTAGTAGCCCGCCACCTGCTCGGTCAGGAGGTCCAGCATGAACTGGCGTAGATCCATGTTGGCCGGGAGGAGTCCGAAGCGCTTGTAGACTCGCTCCATCCCGCTGAGCTCCTCCGGCGGAAGGTCCTCGGCGAAGCGTTGCTCTAGAAAGCGGCGCACTTCCTCCCGAGTGCGTTGCTCCACATTAGGTGGCGTCTTGAAGCTCAGCCCGGTAGCTCGTTCGATCCGCGGTATCTCGCGGGCCACACGGCGTGCGTAGGGTCCGCTGCCGTCCTCCTGCGAACCGCAGCCGCTGGCGAACAACACCGCCAAAAGGAGAGTCGTACATCCAACTGACCGACCGCCCACGTTGCCTCCTTCTTCACGCTGGCCCCGCCGCGAACCAGTCTTGCCGGCACTCACATGGCACCCAGCAGCTGGCCCATGTACCAGGCCAAGAAATTCTGTCCCCAAACCAAAGTCAGCAATGCAGCAGGCGCAAGGAACACACCGAAGGGAACGTGCGGTAGCTCCCGGTGCGCTGGCGCCAGCCCCAGCTCCAACTGCGGCTCGCGCCGTGTGCGCCAGCGTGTCAATGGGAACACCACCACCACGAACGCAAAGGCGCCGATGAGGGCCGCCACGAAGATGGTGAGCAGCGCCCGCTCCGGTCCGACGGCGCCACCGATTACCGCCATCATGGTGACGTCCCCGAAGCCCATGGCTTCGCGTCGCAGAATGACTTCGCCCAACCAGCCTACTATGGCGATAGCACCGGCGCCGGCACAGGCGCCTACTACCGCGTCCCAGGGGCCAGCGAAAGGGGATGGATCGGCACGCCAGGCCGCAGCCATGGCCGTGGCAATGACCCACAAGAATCCGAATACCGTGAAGCCGTCGGGGATGAGATAGTGCTCGAGGTCGGTAAGAGCGATCCCCAGCATCACGGTTCCGAAAACGGCGACCCTCAACGCCGTGAAACTAGGACCGTACGCGAGCGCTGCCGCTAACCAGCCCAGCGCCACCAGTGCCTCCACTACGGGATAACGCAGCGAGATCCGTTCGTGGCACCAGCGGCACCGTCCGCCGAGCACCAACCAGCCCAGGACGGGAACGTTGTCGTGCCAAGCGATGTACCGCTGGCAGTGAGGACACCGCGAAGGTGGGCGCAATACCGACTCGCCGCGCGGCCATCGGGCCACGCAGACGTTGAGGAAGGAGCCTAACGCCGCTCCTAAAAGCGCGAAGAAGAGCGGTGGCAGCCAGTCGTTCACGGACGCAGTACGTAGAGAAGTATCCCCGCTGCCACCGCAACGTTGAGCGATTCCACGTTAGGCGCGACTGGTATCGTCACCAGCCGTTGGCACAGCGAGCGGATCTCGTCGCTGAGCCCGCTCCCTTCGTTGCCGACCGCCAGCGCCAGCCGCGACGGGCCGGTACCCGGCTCCTCGCCGACTAGGTCCGCGCCCCAGAGCGGGACACTGTCCCTGGCCAGGAACGCCCTCAATTCGCCCATGGTTGCCGCGAAGGCATGGTGGTGAAACAAAGCCCCCATCGCGCTACGGACGACCTTGGCATTCCAGAGGTCAACCGTGCCAGGCAGGGCGACCGTGCCATCGGCCCAGAGGGCAGCAGCAGTGCGCACCAATGTGCCCACGTTCCCAGGATCTTGGACCGCGTCCAGAACCAGGATGCGTAACGGCACCCGGCCTGCCAACTGGTCGAAAGTGCGGTGCGGCACACGTCCGATGGCTAGCACACCCTGGGGCGATTCCGTCTCGGCGGCGCTGCGAAACTCTTTTTCGTTTACCGGCTGTACGGCGACCCCACGGGAGCGAGCGAGCTGCAGCAAACTTGCACCGCGCTCGTCCGACTCGAGCTTCGGAGCCACCAGCAAGCCTACGACTTCCAGAGGAGAGCGTAGCAGCTCCTGAACTGTGCGGATGCCTTCGGCAACGAAGAGGGCGTTACGCTCCCGGGCGCGGCGCCTTCTCAGGTCCCGTGCTAAGCTCAATAGCCGCATGTGGGGTAGCAATCGTGAGGTAGCATCGGCCTAGGCCGGTAAAGCAAATTCCGTTACGACCATGAAGCTACGACTCACTCGAAGTCTTGGGCAGCGTACGGGCGTGCTGGCACTGAGTCTGGTGTCGGGTTGCGCCATCTCCACCCAGCAGGAGATGGAGATGGGCGCTTCGTACGCCCGCCAGATCGAGGCCCAACTGCCACTGGTGAGAGACGCCGAGATAGAGCGCTACCTCGCCCAGTTAGGCCGGACGATCGCGGTACCGGTCGACGACCGGAAGCTACAGTGGCACTTTCGCTTGGTCGACAGCCGCGAGGTCAACGCGTTCGCTGTTCCAGGTGGTTACGTGTACGTGAATAGAGGTCTCGTGGAGCGCACCACTCGGATGAGCCAGCTTGCTGGGGTACTCGCCCACGAGATCGCCCACATCACGCGTCGCCACTCGGTCAAGCAGATGCAAAAGGCGCAAGGTGCCAACGTCGGCCTAGTACTGTTGTGCACGCTTACCGGAGCTTGCCAAAACGAGGTCACCGGACTCGCTATCCAGGTCGGCGGGAGCCTAGCCTTCGCCAAGTTCAGTCGCGACGACGAACGGGAAGCAGACGAGCTGGCAGTGGACTACGTGGTCCGCGCAGGGATAGATCCACGCGGGATCCCCGAGATGTTCCGCATACTTCTGGAGGAACGCAGGCGTGCCCCTGGGGCGTTGGAACCGTGGTTCTCCACTCATCCACTGGAGGAGGAGCGAGTAGCAGCCACGGAGGCACGGATCGCAGCGCTAGGGAGCGAGAGGCTGAGGGGACTGACCAGCGATAGCAGAGCGTATCAGGAGTTCAGAACGGCAGTGCTGGCGCTTCCCAAGCCGCGTCGCTGAAGGTCTG
>DATMBI010000141.1:0-5067 GCA_035559375.1 Gemmatimonadaceae bacterium
ACGCGCGCCACGAGCACCTCGTGGGCTCGAGCGGTGCGACTACGGGTGCGCCGGTCGAGTTCGGCTCGCTCGGCCACGCTCAGTTTCAAGGGCTGGCTGTCCATGACAGTCAATATAGCTGCTAAACACTTATTTGTGACAGTCCACTAGACTTCACGACGCCACGGGAAAAGCCTTGCGTCAATCGTTGCAACGAATGGTTGAATCCACTCGCCTCAAGTTTGCTTTCTCAGGGTTCATGCTGATCCAAGGATCGTTGTGCCGCCTGGACCCGGGCACCGTCGGGAATGACAGAACATTGCCTGCAGGCTCCTTGCTGGACGGTGGGGAGATTGCTCCTCGCGTCAGAGTCGTCCTAGGCCAAACGGACGGAGATCGTCGGGGGGCTCACCCGAAGCGATTAGCTCAGCAACGACGCTGCCGGTCCACGGTGCTAGAGCCACTCCATCTCCCTCATGTCCGGCAGCAACGATGAATCCAGCGGGGGAGGGAGCCTCGCCGATGATAGGAAGACCGTCCGAGGTGAAAGGACGCAACCCCGCATAAGCCCGGATAAGCTGCGCCACCCGCGCGACCGGCACGAGTCTCAGAGCTTCCCTGGCAATGAACTCGATGACTTCCAAAGAAACATCCGCTTGGTAGTTCGAGGTCTCTCTGCTACTACCGATCAGCAGATTGCCAGCCACGGTCTGGGACAACACGAGCCCCCCAGTCCACCGTGTTCGGGTATCCAGACCGCGAGCGTGGCCTTCGGGATGGCGCTTTGAGATCAAGTACTTCGTCGAGAACAGCGTGCCAAGGACACGGATTGGCACGTTATCGGTGACCAATACGACGCCACGTCGTGGGCCGACCGGGATAGTCATCCCAACCAGCTGACCGATCAGCGGAACCCAGACCCCAGCCGCATTCACGACAAGGGGGGTCGCAATATCCCCCCGGTTCGTTCGAACGCCGACAACCCGACCGTTCTCAACCCGAATCCCGGTTACAGCGGTGTGGGCCTTGATCACAGCCCCATTACGCCTCGCAGCCTCACTCAAGGCAAACACGACTCGTAGCGGATTCACCTCAGCATCTGTCGAGCAGAAGGTTCCAGCTCGAACCGACGATCCCAGGCCTGGCCCCCACGCTCGAGCCTCCGTCCCATCGAGCCACTGAATTCTCAAACCAGTGGCCTGCTGAGCATCGAACAGCATCCGAAGGTACTCAAGCTCTGCGTCCGTCTCTGCGACGATGAGACTACCGTGCTCGCGGTACTCCAGATCCATGGCCAGTTCGTCGCTAAGGCCGCGGTATAGCTTCTGGCTCTGAAGCGCGCAGCTGAGCACGGGACCTACTTGCTTTGTCTGCATCGTAATAGAGCCACCACAGGCACCGGAGGTGCCCGAGGCGAGATCGTCCCGATCAACGAGTGTTACGGCGAAGCCGCGGCGACTGAGGTAGTAGGCGATGGCGCTGCCGATCACGCCGCCACCGACTACCACGGCGTCGGCAGCGTTCACTGCGATTCGAAGGCGCTGAGCGGGACCGGCTTCGCTGGCGGACGGATGCTGGGCGCCCCCGGGAACTGCAATGGCACGCCGAGGTGCTTCGCCGTCACGGAGGCTACCGATACCGCGCACATCCGTCCCTGGCATGACCCCATGCCAGCCCGTGTTCTCAGTTTGATCTCCTTGACCTGGTGCGCGCCGGCCATGACAGCGCGAACCACTTCTTGGGTCGTTACCTCCTCACACCGGCAAATCACTGTGTCGGGCGTCAGCAAGTCCAGAAGGCCTTCACGGAGCCGATACACCTCGTCGAGCGCCCGGCGAAAGCGGTACAGAGGTGCGAGTCGCCTACGCAACGGGTCGAGGCGGCGGTCTGCCTCCGCCCGGCTCAACAGACCAACCAGGTGGGCTGCTCTAATTCCCGCGATACGCCCTTCCAGCCTCGCAACCACCGCGCCTGCCACACCGCTAGTCTCGCCTGCAACAAGGACATTGGGTACGGACGTCTCCATGTACTCGTTGTGCTTCGGTACCCAGCCACCGGCCCAAGGGTTGTATTCGTGGTCACACCCAAGAAGACTTGTCAGTTCAACAGACGGCACGAAGCCAAAGCCACAGATTACTGAGTCGACATCCAAGACCTCTTCCGATGACGGAAGAGGTCTCCAGTCATCGTCAATTCGGACGATTGCCGCTCGGCGCACTTGGTCGTCGCCTTCTACCCGACGGACCGTCCAGCCATAACGGATGTGGACGCCGGACCGCCTCAGCGCAACCAAGTACTCCAGACCCTCGCGAACCAAGGCTCGCTGCTGGACCAACCTCGGCAATCGCAGATACAGGGCCGAGCGCCGTGAGGCTTCCAGGAGGCTGACGACGCGGGCACCTCCTTGCAGTAGGTACTTCGCAAGCACCAGCTGAATCGGGCCCGTTCCCACGAGCAACACGCTTCGACCTGGGAGGATTCGCTGGGACTTGAGGAGCGTGAGCGCGGCACCTGCAGTGATTACGCCCGGCAGAGTCCAACCCGGGAACGGAACAGGCCTGTCGTACGCTCCTGTGCAGATGACAATGCAGCGCCCATGCACGCAATCGACAAGGCCCTCTCTAAGGATGGCCAGCGTGGTCGGTCCAACGGCGGCCCACGCGGTCGTACTGCACAGCACTTCGATCCCTGCAGTGCCTGCGACCGCCTCGAACAGCTCCACCGCCGGTTCTTGATCGCCGAAAATGACTGCGGACGTGATTGCTGAGGGCAACTGGCGGTATATCTGGCCGCCAGGGCGCTCATTCTCGTCTACCACCAGCACGCGCGCCCCAGCACCAGCTGCCTCGATGGCAGCCGAGAGCCCCGCAGGGCCGCCTCCCACCACGACCACGTCAGACTCGATCATTTACGATCAGGGAGAATCAGTCCCTTGGGTAGCGACGCGCAGGTTTGGGGATGCGCGTGTCAGGCATGCTCGCGTATTAGGCCGCCCATCGATCGTCATCCGGCAGTCATGGCAGTAGCCAATCCCACAGAATAGACCCCGACGAGCTTGAGTCTTGGAGGCATGTCGAAGCCAGTATCGACCGGCCGCGAGCAGGGCGCCAGCAACTGTCTCCCCGGGGAACGCCTGAACAGGCACGCCATCCACGACGATAGTGAAGGACTCTCCCCTCTGGACACCATGGGTAATGCGTAGGTCACCAAGCACCGGTCAGCCCATGCCTACTCAAGCTCGCGACCTTTGGTCTCTGGGATGAAAACCCACATTAAGGCCGAAAAGGCGAACGCAATACCAGTGACTCCAAACGCCACGTCGAATCCGCCCGTGTGCGCCACAGACCCCACGGTCAGCGGAGCAATCGCGCCGCCTGCCCGTCCGACGTTGTAGATGAATCCCTGCGAGCTTGCCCTGATCCGCGTGGGATAGATCTCTGCCGTTACGGGGCCCATGCCAGAGAAATAGCCTGTGGCAAAGAACGCGACCACAGGACCCAGAGCAAGAAGGAGCAACCGACTGTCGATCACGCCGTACAAGGGCAGGAGACACGCTGCCGTAATTAGGTACGCGACATATGTCGTCTTCCGGCCCAAGCGGTCACTAATGAAGCCATAGCTCACGTAGCCAAGCCACATGCCGCCTTGCATGACCACCAGGAACTGAGCCATCGCACCGGCGGTCATGCCAAAGCCACCCTGCTCAAGCGGAAGCGTCAGATACGCAGGGATCCATGTATTGAATCCCCACCACGCGAACATCGTACCTGCTTGCATCAAAGTCAAAGCCAGCGTCAAGCGACCCAACCGTCCCACGAAGATCGACCTGAAGCCCACGCTGCTGGCCCTAGGAGTTGCAAGACTCTTGGTCCAGATCGCTGGCTCCGGCACGGACCGGCGGATCCAGAAGGTGACAAGTGCAGGCAGGATCCCTATCCAGAAAACCGGCCGCCAACCCCAGGCCGGAACAACGACGCCAGCGACGACTGCCGCCATGGCCTGACCGATCGCCCAAAAACTCTGTACCAATCCGAGAGCCTTGCCGCGATGCTTCGCCGGCCAGGTTTCGGCGACGAGGGCCGCTCCCGTGGCCCACTCACCCCCCATCCCAAGTCCGACGAACACCCTTAGAACAGCCAGCTGGGAGACGCTCTGCGCGAACCCACACGCGGCCGTGAACACCGCGTACGTCAGGATGCTGATCGTAAGCGCGCGCACTCGTCCGAGTCGGTCTGCAAGGATGCCGAAGAGAATGCCGCCTGCCGCGGATGCCAACAGGCCCACGGACCCCAGCAGACCGGCGGTTTCCTTACTCATGCCGAGATCATCCATGACGTACGCCAGCACTACCGCGTAGATCATCACATCCATGCTGTCCAGCATCCATCCGAGCGCGGCGGCGACGAACGCTCGCCGCTGATCGGATGTCGTCCCGCGGTACCATGGCTGCTCTGAGCTCGGCGACCGATCAGTGCTCATCGAAGTTCCGACTGGCAACGCGCGACTGTTGGAAGAGCAAGCCCGTGTCGCTCACACGGGCTCGGGCTCCCGAGACAGCTGACAGAACTCGTAGGAAAGGGGCGGTCACACAGTGACGTGCAGCCACCCCTTCGATCGTGCCGCTATTGCGCGTCAGACCTTGATCCAGCAGAACTCTTTGGTCATCGGCACTTTGTTCATCGCGACCGCTCCCGCCTCAGTGATCAGGATGCAGTTGGAATGATTGTATCCGTAGCCACCCTCCGGATTGTACAGAGCGGGCTCGTTCGAAAACATCATTCCCTCCTCGAGAACCGTCGCATCCCCGGGCGATATCCAGGGCGGCTGGTGACCTTCCACCCCTTCGCCATGCGCCGGTCTGTGGTAGATGTACCTCTCCATACCGGCGTCACGCGCGATCTTCAACAGAGCCACTGCCACTTCGCGGCACTCCCGACCAGGCTTCGACAACTCGACTTGGGCCAGCGAGCACTCGGTGACGACCTCCCACATCCTTCGTGCGAGCTGAGGAATGGGCTCGATGTGCATCGCACGATACCCTTCCCCACCGTAGCCACCAATCCGCTGACCACCCGAGATCTGCACGGC
>DATMBI010000142.1:0-3446 GCA_035559375.1 Gemmatimonadaceae bacterium
CCCGTCGAGACCCCACTCCTTCATCTGTCTGATCTGCCCCACCGTGAAGTCCGTGGCAGGGTGCGCCAGGATCGCCAACCCTCCCGCTTGGTGAACGAGCTCGATTGCATCGGCGACGACCATTTTGCGCTTTTCCACGTAGGCCGGTCCGCCGTCTCCTAGGTAGCGGTCGAACGCGTCCCGCAGGTCCATTGCCCACCCACTCTCCACCAACGCGCGCGCTACATGCGGCCGGCCCACGGCAGCACCGCGTGCAAGCGCTAGCACTTCTTCTAACGTGATACGCACACCGATTTCATTGAGCTTGCGCACCATCTCCGCAGCGCGCTCCAGCCGCGCTTCACGATAGATAGCGAGCTCCCTGTCCAGGAGCGTCAAATCTGCTACGTGTAAACCCAGGAGATGAGTCTCGCGGGCACCGAAGTGGGTGCTCAACTCCACCCCGGCCACCAATCGCACGCCGAGCGCCGCTGCCGCACTGGCCGCTGCCGGGATCCCACCTACCGTATCGTGATCCGTGAGCGCCAGGGCTGCTAATCCCACCTCTTGAGCGCGGCGAACGACCACTTCCGGTGAGTCGAGGCCGTCCGATGCAGTCGAGTGAGCGTGCAGGTCCACGACCAAACCCGCTCCCCCGACATAGACCGCCTGACTCACCGCGCGTAGCCTGCCTCGGGCGAAGTAAAGCTCGGCTGCGATTCCGCGAAAAGACGCTGGAGCTCGCTATCCGAAAGCTCGGCTAGCGAACACTCGCGCGACCGTGCGCCCTGTGGGCTGTAGCGCGTAACTCTTATCTCGCGATCGGTCCCCACACCCCGCACAAAGATCAGTGCGAATTCGTCCCGATCGTACTGTGTCGGGTAACCCGATGGGAACACACGCCAGAGCTTGCCTTCGATCTCTATCTTCCTTGTCGGCATGTGAGGCTAGAGTTGCACTTCGATGAAGAGTTCCACATTGCCGCCCTCGAGGCCAGCACGCTGGCGGGCAGCGCACAGCGACGACGGATCCCTACCTTCCACGAACTCTACGAAACGCTGCTGGTCGCTGGCGGAACGGAATATCCACAAGTGGCAACCCGACGCCTCCAAGGAAGCACGAGCCGTGCGCCAGCGAGCCAGCTCGCTACCCACAGCACGCTCATCCAACTGTATGCTACGCATCACGAGCGCCCTGGCCATGTCTAGAATCCCTGGTCAGGAATGTTCTCGAGTTGCCTCTTCACGAATCCCATGAAACCGTCCGCATCGGCACCGTCCACGATCCGGTGGTCGAACGAGAGGAAGAAGTAGGCACAGGTACGAACTGCAACGGCATCCTCACCATCGGGACCGGTAATCACCTTGAGGCGCTTTTCCACCGCCCCGGTGCCCAAAATGGCAACGGTCGGCTGCGGAATCACAGGGGTTCCCCAAAGCGATCCGAATACACCGGGATTCGTAATGGTAAAAGTGGCGTCTTGTACTTCTTCCGGTTTGAGACGCTTGCTGCGAGCACGCTGCGCCAGATCGTTTAGTGTACGTGTAATACCTGCGAGCGAAAGATTGTCCGCTCCCTTGATGACCGGCACGATCAGCCCGCGATCTAGAGCCACGGCGATCCCGATGTTGTAACGCCGCCGGAACACTATCTCACGACCACGCACCGCCGCGTTGACGACCGGGTACTGTTTCAGTCCCGCCACGACCGCTTGAATGATGAACGGGAGGTAGGTGAGCTTGTCACCGCTAGCTTCATATTGAGGGCGCAAGCGGTCGCGGACCTTGCTGACCCTCGTCAAATCGACCTCGAAAACCGTCGTTACGTGGGCAGACGTATGCTTGGAGTATATCATGTGCCCGGCCGTGAGCCGCCGAATATTGCTCATCGGCTCCACGACATCTTCGGGCCATGGAGCGACCATGGGCGGTTGGTACTCGTATTCCGACCAGGGTGCTGTCACTGTAACGCCGGAAGGCGGCACGGTCGGTTCCTGCTCGAGGAAAGCAAGGAGGTCTTTCTTCGTGACCCGCCCCGCTATGCCACTGCCCCGGAGCTTGGTCAGATCCACCCCGCGCTCACGCGCCATACGCCGCACCAGCGGCGACGACTTGGTGCGCAGGCGTACCTCGAGCGCCTCCGCCGCCCCGCTGGTCTCTCTCTCTTCGCCTGCCGCGACGGGCGACACTTCGATGACCGAGTCCGCTGCTGGAGGTATCACGTCTCGCGAAACGCCGGGCTTCGAAGCGTGGGTCCCTTGCACCGCTCCAGTTCCTGCGCTGGCCCCCGCCCCGTCGCCTGCTCCGAAGGCGGCCACATCGGTTTCCAGTCTGGCGACCACAGCCTGTACGGGAACCGTGGTACCTTCGCCAACCAGTATTTCGGCCACGACACCGTCTGCAGGGCTCGGGATCTCGACATCCACTTTGTCGGTGGTGATCTCGAACAACGGTTCGTCACGGCGAACCTGATCACCGACGCGTTTCAACCAGCGCGATACGGTGCCCTCGGCGATCGACTCGCCCATCTGTGGCATGACAACGTCTACTCTAGCCATTTCAGCACCCTGCTTACTCGGTCCGACCCCGGCGTAGTCGCCGCAGGGCCAATGTCGGAAGTGTCACCGCACCTAGCAGCATACCCGCTGCAGCATACCAGTACCAGTCGCACGCAGGCAACCCTTCGGGCGGTGTGCACTTTCTTACCGCTCCCACGAGTTTGCCGACCAGTACTCCGATCATTCCACCGCTCCAGAAGCCCACGAAAGCGGTGAAGCAACCGACGCCGACGTGCCTCGCTCGCCCCAGATCCTCCGATCCTCTCCCGCCGCCCTCGTTCGACAGTAGCACCTCCTGCTGCACTCAGTAGGCGGCTTCCAACCTATGCCTCTGCTCTTCCATTCGGTGGAGATGCAGGAAGAACCGCTTGACGTTGCGATCCGCACGGCTCTCGCCCACCTGATCAGTCACAGCTTCGACGAAAGTGTAGTGCCCACCCTCGGCTCGCACTGCGACCTTCACAGTGGCTGGAACCTCAGGTGTGCCTACGGCTCCCCGGTAGGTTCTGGAATTGTTGTCGCGGGCGATCTGTGCAAGGCCAAGTTGCGAGAAAAAGTCGTCGGCCAGCTCGAGGACTCTGACCGGGTCGATGTGGCATCTATGAAAGTGGCGCATGGTCTGGTCCAGCTGTCGGTGAAAACTGTCTACTACTTTTCGCCTCTCGCGGGGAATATTTCCTGCATCCAATCGAGCCGTTGCAGCGGCTTGGTGCTGTCGCGCTGAAAGCGAATCGCCATAGCCCACTCGCCTGCTGTAACGAAGTACATAGTGGTATAGTAGGTTCCCAGTTCCTCCCCCTTCTCCAAGGGCGAGTACGAGTTCACGCCATCACGGCTAGTGGCGAAGATCTGACCCCGCCCTGACTCGATCGGTTGCTTCGTCTCGAGATCCTTGACCACCACCTTGTAG
>DATMBI010000143.1:0-13154 GCA_035559375.1 Gemmatimonadaceae bacterium
GCCGAAAAGCGAGCAGCTCCGCCGAGAACCGACTGTCGCACGAGATAGTAACCGCGGCCGCCGAGATGCCGTCCAGAGAGGTACCTGACATCAGCCCCACGAGGGTGCGCCGCGGTCGCCAGCTGCGGCTCATGGAGGCGGCCCGCCCACGACGCGCCTAACGACTCCCCCCGCCTCCTCCAGGAGGCGTTCAGCGTCCGCACGCTCGACCTGCATTTTTTGCATCACGATGGCGCTCTTGACCCGCCCTCCGGCCTTCTCCAAGAGCTGGCGCGCCGTCGCTCTTTCCAACCCGCAGACCGCCATGAGAATCCGCTCGCCCCGGTCGCGCAACTTGGCGTTGGTGGCCTGCAAGTCCACCATGAGGTTGCCGAAGGTCTTGCCCAGGCGGATCATGGCACCGGTCGTGAGCATATTGAGCACCATCTTGGTGGCGGTTCCCGCCTTGAGACGCGTCGAGCCGGTGATCACCTCCGGTCCGGTCACCGGTACGATCGCTACGTCCACCATCGCCAGGACTTCGGGCGCCGGAGGCGTGCAAGCTACGATCGCGGTGGTCGCCTGCAACTCGCGCGCGCGGGCCAAGGCGCCGAGAACGAACGGCGTGGTCCCCGAAGCCGCTATCCCTACCACGACGTCGCGTTCCACCACAGCGCGCTCGTCCAAGGCGCGTGCACCGTCCAGCGCACTGTCCTCGGCTCCCTCCACCGCCCGAAATACGGCGCCTTCTCCCCCAGCTATTATTCCCTGCACGAGGTCGGGAGGGGTACTGAACGTCGGAGGACATTCGGCCGCATCCAGAATGCCGAGGCGACCCGACGTCCCGGCGCCTACGTAAAAGAGCCGACCGCCGCTGCGCATCGCCCGCTCTATTAGCTCGATGAGCTTGGCGATCTCCTCGCGCTGAGTCGCCACAGCAGCGGCAACGGTTCGATCTTCCTCGTTCATGAGGTCGACGATCTCCAGCGGGGAGGCCAGGTCTATCTCTGCCGTGCGCGGGTTACGCTGCTCGGTGACTCGGGGATCCAGAACCACTTTGGACGTCAGGTACGAGGTCGTCGCCTACCGGCGTTCCGGAATGTTAGCGCCGTCACCTGTACGAGCGCGAGCAGCCGAGCCTCGGGCAAGTCCAGAGCGCCTGGACTCAGGCACAACAGGAAAGCTTCGCCACGTCTCGGCTGAAACCCTGCGCCGCGAGCCTGATCCCCTCCGACAAGGTGAGATACGGGTGCAGCGTTGCGGTCAAGTCCTCTATATTAAGCCCGAATCGAATGGCGAGAACCGCTTCCGTCACCATCTCCCCAGCCTCGGGTGCTAGGATGTGGGCTCCGATCAGCCTCCGCGAACGCGCATCCGCCACGAGCTTCACAAAACCTCGCACATCGTGCGCTGCACGAGCTCGCGGCAACTGAGATAGCGGGAGCGTCGAAGCCATGACCTCTATCCCAGCAGCTCGACCTGCATCCTCAGACAGTCCAACCGAGGCTACCGCAGGATCCGTGAACGTGACACGAGGCAGCACACTCACGTCGTAACGACGGCTATTCCCCGAAAGAGCGTTCTCCGCCGCCAGTGCACCTGCATAGGCAGCTACGTAAACGAACATGGGATCGCCGATCACGTCGCCAGCAGCGTAGACCGCAGGAATGGAGGTTTGCAGATATTCGTCGACCATGATCTCGCCCTTGCTGCCCAGCGCTACTCCTGCCTCCTCCAGGCCCAGCCCAGCCGTGTTGGCACGGCGTCCCGTGGCCACCAGCACTTTCTCGACGTCGATGGTCTCCTCGGTGCCGGCCGAGAAAACTACTCTGACGAAACCACTAGCTCGTTCCACACGCTCTACCTTCGCCCCGGCGAAGATCCGCAGCCCTTCAGCCCGTAGGTAGCCAGCCAGCGCCTCGCCCACATCGGGCTCCTCGGCCGGCATTATGCGCGGTAACGCTTCCAGCACCGAAACCATCACGCCTAGACGCGCGAACATCTGAGCGAGCTCTAGCCCTACTGCACTTCCACCCAGCACGGCCAGCGATGCGGGCAGGCGGTCGAGCGCCATGGCACTGGCGTTGTCCAGGTAGTCGATTGCGCCGAGACCTGGGATGGGCGGTACCCAGGGAGAAGCTCCAGTAGCTATGAGTACAGCATCTGCATCCACTCGCGTACCATCGTCGAGCAGAACGGCGTGTGGCGGCTGCAACTTGCCCCGCCCTACGAGAAGCTGTATGCCCTCGTACGCTTCGAGTACGGCAGCATACTTTTCCACTCGTAGCGTGTCGACGAGCCGATCCTTCTGCGCACGCACACGCTCCCAATCCACACGCCCGTCGCTGCTCGGTATGCCATCGAAGCCGTGGTGTGTGCGCCGGTGCTGAGCCTCTGCCGCTCGGATCAGCGTCTTGGACGGTACACACCCGACGTTCACGCAAGTACCACCCAACACCCCGCGCTCCACTAACGCGACCCGTGCCCCTAGCTCGGCGCCCCTGATAGCTGCCGCGAAACCCGCCGAGCCGCCTCCCAATACGACGAGATCGAAGGAGTGCGGCGAGCGGCTCGACGGTCTCACGAGCCCGCTTACCCGCGTTCTCCCCATCAGCCAGCTCTCTCACTATACGCCGGCAAAATGGAACTGCCTTTCGTGCGAGCGGAGTCGACTAGAATTCGCACCCCGTAGCCGGTCGCTTCCGCGAGCTGACGCGCAATTTCCTTTGGATTGGTCTTACCCGCGTCGTAGCGCACCACGGCGCTGCTGTCCTCGTAGGTCACGCGGGCATCTAGCACCCCCGGTATGCGGCGCAGTGCTACCTGGGCCGTGAGAGCGCAGCTCCCACAGGTCATTTTCGACACATGCAACCTCACGGTTGCAGCCTGAGCTGCCTGCGCCTCGGTCTCCGGAGTGCGTAACTGCGCTAGCACGTCCCGGCAGGGTGGGCACACAACTCCGGCTCCTAGCAGCGACAGGGAAGCCAGCGCAATTGCCTTCGACGGCGTGTTCATCGGAAGCCTCCTATCGCGACAGGAAACGAGACCACCAGGGGAAGCTTACCGCCACCGCAGCTATCCCCGTGGCTGACCAAAGAATCCGTTTCATTCGCCGCCTGACCACCGGCGATGCGCAGCGACTACCTGGCGCACAGGCCCGCTTCTCTTCCCGTGCCACGTATGCGAACCCGGAACCCAGCGCTACGATAGTCCCGATCACGAAGTAGGGACGCAGCGGTTCGAACGTAGCTGCCAGGCCAGCCCCGCTCACACCTAACGCGACGGCAACCAACGGGCCCGCGCAGCACAGCGCCGAGCCGACTGCGGCCACTACCCCGGCCAGCGCAGCCCAGAGAGCCTTGCCCATTTCACGACCCCTGCCGGAGCACGTGTACCAGTGCTCCCCTCAGTCGAGCCACTGCCTCGGGACCGTTCCCCCTGCTGACCGCGTCCGCGACGCAGGTATCCATATGGCCCTCCAGCAGCTCGACAGCGACGCCATTGAGGGCCTGCTTCGCCGCGCCCACTTGAATCAGGACGTCGTCACAAGAGTGATGCTCTCTGATCAAGCGCTGAATGCCTCGCAGCTGCCCCTCGATTCGCTTCAGGCGATTCAGGATGCGCCGCTCCACTGACGGCTCGAGGTAGACTTGCGGCAAGCACCCGCTAGACGTCTCCGGCACAAATACCCCCCTGGGTATATTTGCAGGCGAGAAGCTAGGCCACTGCGAGTGTGGTGTCAAGAGGACTCACCCGGCGCCCGGTTCGCGGTTCGTCGGGTCCACCCAGGACGAAAACAGGGGGCACACGGCCTAGCGGTGGAGCTCGAACAGCGGTTTTTACGAACGAGCGATCCTGCTTCTGATCGGCGCGGAACTGCTCCCTGCGAGCACCACGTCGCACGGAACGCACTCGGCTCACTCTAGTGTTCGGTGCTAGCTTCATTTTTGCGGCCCACACCCACCGGCACGCCTATGCACTAAGGGTGTAAGAAGCGTTCGCTTGTCACACTGAGGCGATCGGCCGCTAGTTGGCACGCGAGAAAACCGAGGTGCGCATGAGACCGAGCAGCATAACGCTCGTAGCTTTGCTGTCTACTCTTGCATCGTCCGCTCTACCGGCCGGTGCCCAGCGTTGGGGAGAGCCTCCTGAGCCCGAGTACTGGCTCTCCGTATCGACAGGTTATCTCTGGCTTCCCGAGGTGAGGGATGGAGCCACCCTATCGACTTGGCATTTCGGCGACGCCTTTCCCGTCGGGGTAGCGTTGGAGAAGTCGCTTCGCGGGGACATGAGCCTCGGGCTGGCGTTCGCTAGAGCTCGCGTACCGCTCACCTATCGCTCGGAATCGTTAGGGCGGCGCAGTGCCCACGCGACCGTTGCCTCCTACGGACCAGTTCTGAGAATTCGGCGAGGGGCTTGGGACGCCCTAGGTGCCACGCTGGAGTTGCAGCCAGGAATCGTTCAGTACGGCAACTTCCAAGACGACCTCACCGGAGAGCCACTCCCTCCGGAGCGCGCCAACCGCGATTTTGCGTTCACGATGGGCTACGTGTGGTCAGTACGCTTCCGAGCGGATTGGGCCTTCGAGTTCGGCACCAACGTCATTCTCGTGTTCCACGACCGGACGGGCCTCGAAGGGGACGAGCGTAGCCTGAATCGGCATAGCCTTCTCAGGCTCGCGGTGCGCCTCGGCTTCTAGTGGGTCGCTCCCTAGGACCCAGCGAGCACGGATAGCGGTGCCGTCAGCTTGACAGTCAGCGGTGCCCCCGCGTCCACGCAGCCGTCGTAGTCGGCCGTGGCCGCGGCTGCGGCACCACCGGCTGCTGCTCCGGCAGCTGCCCCGATAAGAGTGCCCTTACGGTCTCGACCTAGAATCTGGCCGATGATCGCACCGGCTACAGCACCGCCAACGACCTTCTTGGCATCCTCGCTCCCGCTCGTAGCTCTCACCCGAGTTATCTGCGCCGTGGTCACCTCTGCTTCCGGGTAATAGATTTTGTCCCCCACCGCCAGCGAAACCACCTTGAACCCCATCACGATCTGGTCGTTGGCACTCTGGCTCCGATGGAGTTCGGTAACCTCTATTGTCACCGGCGAACCAGCGGGTATGTACGCCCCGTTACTTCCGCTCACCGCCTGAGCCAGTGTAGCGGTGAACCGATCACCCACCTTGTGTGTGTTTGTGCAAACCTTCTGGGACGCGGTCAGCGACAAGGTGGTTCCAGCAGCTATCACTGCGAGCGGGCGCTCGCTCCCAGCCGGCGACGGCGTCACTACCGTCCCACCGCTGGACGCGGCAGCGCTGGGCGGTTCAGTAGCGCTGCGCGGCGCCGACGATGGGGAAGTACGAGAAAGAGGAGCCTGTTGAGCTCGGTTGCGCTGAGCGCGTACTGGGGGCTGTGCCTGCTCTCGCGGCGGCAAGTCCTGAAGCTGCGGTTGCACTGCGCTGTCCGCTGCCACGCGCGCCAGATCGCGGGCCAGTGCGCTGTCCCGCTCTAGCTCGCTGTACTCGTTGCCCTTGCACGCTACGACCAGAAGACTCAGCGAAGCTACGCCCACTATCAGTGCCGATCGATTCGCATTGCGGTACATGATGGCTCCTCGAGCGTCGACAAGTCTGTTACCCCGAATCTGGCCTCCCGTTGCCCAAGTCTTCGCATCCGCGTTTCGACGCACAGTGACGCCGATCACCGAAGGGTCACAGACGGCTCTTGAGGACCTCCGGTGTCAACGACTGCAGATAGGACGCTAGGATCGTGAAGTAGTTGGTGAGCATGAGAATCCCGACCCCGATCATAAGCACGCCGGCCACTCGCGACACCCAAACGAGGTAGCGACGCACCTTCTGCAGAAGAACTACGAAGCGCTCGACAGCCAAAGCCGCGGCGAGGAACGGGACCGCCAGTCCAGCCGAATAGGCGCTGAGGAGCGCCATTCCTCGGCCAAGGTCTGCCTGACTCGACGTGTAGATGAGGATGCTACCCAATATCGGTCCGAGGCATGGTGTCCAGCCTGCGCCGAAAGCTACACCTACGAACACGCTACCCACGTAGCCCCACGGCCTGTTAGCCAGATGCAAACGCCGCTCGCGAGTCAGAAAGCCGATATCGAACACGCCGAGGAGGTAAAGCCCGAAGAGTACGACGACGACTCCCCCGACGCGATTGATGATATCGCGCTGCTGCAGTAGCAGCTGTCCCAGTAGCGACGCCGACGCCCCCAGCGCTAGGAAGATGGCACTGAAGCCGACCACGAAGAGCGCACCATGCAGCAGTGCCGCCCGTCGCGCTCGAGTCAAATCCTCGAGACTGAGACCAGTGATGAAAGTGACGTAGCTGGGAATGAGCGGAAGAACGCAGGGAGAAAGGAAGGACAGCAGCCCAGCCCCGAACGCAATCCCTAACGACAGCGATTCCATCAAGCTGCGCTCCACCACGGCCTGTTCACTATCGCCGCCAGGTCATCCCCCGAGAGGCGCTCGGGTTCCCCACTCTCAGCGTATCGGGCCAGTACCCCCTGAACGACCGCTTCCAACGCTTCCAGAGGCGCATCTGCCTCGTGAACTATCTCGTAATCCCATTTGCCGCGCTCTGGCCCTTTCAGCACCAGCGCGTAACGAGCCACGTACACGGGATGGCGTTGCATTGCGACGGTCTCGCCCTGCGCGCCACCGTCGCTAGCCGCAGCTACATGCACCTGTACTTCGCCAGCCACCACCGCTACCCCGCACTCGACGGAGCCACGACGCAGCGGTGGGAAAAGATACAGCATGGCCGCACGAGCGGGGGCGAGGCTATCTGCTATGGCACGCAGAAAGCGATGTGTATTCTCGGTCATCACACCCCACCTGCAGCGGTAGCACGGCCGTGCTGCACGGGAAGACCGCGTTGCTCGAGCTCGCGTTCCACATATAGGCGCAAAATGTGCATGAAGTCCTGCGCGTTGGTGACGACGCCGTAGGCCTGATGTGTACCTCTATCTTTGAGTTTGCTCACCACGAACTCGGACGAATCCACACAAATGGTCGGAAGTTCCCTGATCCAGCCATCCGGCTCGACGACGTAGGCGGGGAGCATGTTCCCGGTCGCGATCGAGTGCAGCGCTGTAGCTATCATGATGGCCATCGTGGCCTTGACCGTGTGCGCTCGCATAGCATCCTGCGCGCGGGTCATGTCAGTGTACACCTCGGGGAGCGGTCCATCGTCGCGAATGGAACCACACAGCACGAACGGGACTCCCGTGACTACACAAGCGTGCATAATCCCGTCCGTTATCACTCCTTGCTCCACCGCGGCCGCGATGGAACCTGCGGCCCGCACCTTGTTGATGGCACGCATGTGCAGGGCATGCCCGCCGCGCGCTACTTCGCCGGTTCTAGTCATCCCCAGCGTGGTTCCGTAGATCGAAGCCTCG
This sequence comes from Gemmatimonadaceae bacterium, assembly GCA_035559375.1. GTDB lineage: Bacteria > Gemmatimonadota > Gemmatimonadetes > Gemmatimonadales > Gemmatimonadaceae > DATMBI01. The sequence continues at coordinate 7,393 of DATMBI010000143.1, forward strand.
ATGTCGTGGGCAGCCACAGCGTTACCAGCGAGCAGAGCGCTGACGAAGCCGTTGCGTACGAACCACACCATGTCGGACCGTGCGCGGGCATGGACCAACGCCGGGCCGGTCACCCAGATCGTGTACCCGCCCCGCTCGCGCTCCTCCAGCAGTAGTTGTGCTAGCCGCTCGTAGTCGACCGGCTTCTCGCGAGAAACCTCGCTCGTCATGAACTTGAACTCGCCCTCGTCTCCTGCCGAAACGAAGGCATCGTTCCAGACGAAAATTCCCTCGCTCCCGTCCTCCGCTTCCCCCACTGCCACCAGGTCGCCACGCCGAATCCTGCGCCCCTCGCGCACCCACAGCTCTCCATCGTTCGCCAGCACTATGGCTCCGTCCATCCGAGGCTCCCGCGGCAAGCGCCACCGCCCACCCACTTTGACGAAGGTGGGCAAGTTCGTGGTCGAAAAGAAGCGCGACGGAAGGATGCCGTCCGCAGGCGCTGCTTCGAAGCGCGCCTCTGGTGCAGCGACAAAGTGGGGCGCAGCGAAGTCCGGAGGTGGTCTACGGATCACGCTGCAAAATGGACAGGCAGGGCCACACCGGGCAAGCTCTCAAAGGAGCGAAACTGGGTCGCGATCCACTACGACCCTCACACCGCCGCGCGGCCGCGGAAAGCGTTCCACGAAATAACGCAACAGCCGGGTGAGTTCCCCGGCGGATGGACTGCGCACCAAGAGGTGCCAGCGCCAGCGCCCCTTGATGCGCTGCACCGGACAGAGCGCCGGTCCCGTGACCGTAGCACTGGCACGCCCCGCAGCGAGCCGCCGCAACCAGTTCGCTGCACCCTCGACCACGTCCATCACCTCGCCGTGATCTACTCCACTCACCACTATGTTGGCCAAGCTGACGGTAGGTGGATACGGCGGCATCACGCGCTCGGCGAGTTCGCGTTCAGCGAAACGCTCGTAGTCGTGCTCCACTGCGCAGCGCACTGCGTGATGGTCGGGCAAGCGCGTCTGGATTATCACTCGACCAGGTTTCTCGCCGCGCCCGGCTCTGCCTGCGACCTGCGCCATCAACTGGAAGGCGCGCTCCCCAGCGCGAAAATCGGGCAGATTGATCCCGACATCGGCATCCACTACACCGACCAATGTCACGCCGGGGAAGTCGAGACCCTTGGCGATCATCTGAGTGCCTAACAAGATGTCTACTTCTCGCCGTGCGAAGCGATCCAGAATACGCGCATGGCCCCACTTGCCCGACGTGGTATCCAGGTCCATGCGCGCGATCCTGGCCTCGGGAAAACGTTCCACCAGCAGCCGTTCTACTTGCTGCGTGCCGACGCCCCTCTCGGTCGTGCTGATAGTTCCACAGCGGCGGCAGCGCTCCGGAACGGCCTCCTGATGCGCGCAGTAGTGGCAAACGAGTCGTGGCGGAACTCGGTGCAACGTGAGCGAAATGGAGCAGTTGGGGCAATCTACTACGTCGCCACACGCCAGGCACTGCAAAAACGTGGCGTAGCCACGTCTATTGAGAAGGAGCAGTGCCTGCTCCCGCCGCCTCACTACTTCTTGCAAAGCCACCTCCAGCTCCTCGCTGAGAACACGCCTGAGAGGGTGGTTAGCTCTGTCTTCCGCTCGGGCTCTGCTGCGCAGGTCTACTACGCTCACGGCAGGAAGGGTCCCGCCCCCTACCCGATCCTTGAGCCGTAGCAGTCGCAAACCTCCCTTCGCAGCCCTTTGCCAACTCTCTAGAGACGGTGTAGCCGAGCCTAATACCACAACGGCCCCTTCCTTGCGAGCGCGCACCATGGCCACCTCGCGAGCGTGGTAGCGCGGCGTTTCGCTCTGCTTGTAACTGGGCTCGTGCTCTTCGTCCACCACTACGAGACCCACGTTCTCCAGTGGTGCGAAGATCGCAGACCTGGCGCCGATCACGATGCGTTTCTCTCCTTTCCGCATGGCTCGCCAAGTGTCGAGCCGCTCACCCTCCGAGAGAGCGGAGTGGAGCACGGTGACCGAGTCGCCAAAAGCTGCGCGGAAGCGGTCCACCGTCTGTGGCGTAAGAGCGATCTCCGGCACCAGTACGATCGCGCTGCGCTGGCTGCGCTGGACGATGCGGCGCAACGCCTCTATATACACTAGCGTTTTTCCGCTCCCAGTGACTCCGTACAGCAGGAACGCATCGCCAGGCCCCGCCCTCGCGATGGCCTCGACAGCAGCCAGCTGCGCCTCGGTGGGCCGGTGTGCGGCTGACGATGGCGCAGGCCGCTGAGCGAGAGGGTCGCGACTTAGGGTGCCGATCTCCCACCTAGCCAACCCCCGCTTCACCAGCGCGCGTACAGCTCCTACCAGTGCCGGGTCGATCGCCCGCACGCGATCGAGAGCAACAGCACCTCCACTGGCTTCCAGGAGTTCGTAGGCTGCCCGCTGGCGAGGAGCTCGCTTGAAAAGTCGCTCGCGTTGCAGCAACGACTCCAACACCTCTACCAGCACCACCAGACGGCGTTCCGGAGGCGAAGGTGCCGGACGCCTAGCACTGGCAAGAGGCGCAGGGAGAGCGGCCCGCAGCACCATGCCTAACGGGGCTGCGTAATACTCGGCTATCCAGCGACACGTCTCCAGAAGCGGAAGAGGAAGCGATGGTGTATCGTCCGGTGCAGCCACCACCGGCAAGACTCGCTCCGCTGTACCGTCCGCCGGCGCATCCACGACGACCCCTACGACCCGGCGGCCACGTAGCGGCACTACGGCACGGGACCCCGGCGCCAAGCGCGACGCGAGCGCCTCGTCGGCTTCGTACGTCAGCGGGCGTAGGATCGGGAGAGGAACAGCTACTGATACCAGCAAGCGGCGCCAGGCTACATTGCGGTGAGAGGCGGACGCTTCGAACGATCGCGCCGACATGCAGTATCGGCAACGGCGGCCGCCCGGCGCAACCGCACGGCCTCGAAGCGCTAGAAACTCCCCAGCTGCACCAAAGTCGCTACAGCGCCGGAGCGCGCGAGAAAGGCGGCTCTAGCGCTGTCGTCCGCACTAGCAGCTCGACCCAGATACACGAGCAACGCATCGGCCAACTCGGCACCACTCTGATAGCGCTCGGCCGCGCTTTTCGCCAAGCATTTGAGCACTATGGCAGACAGCTCGGCTGGAACGCGGGAATCCACGACCTCCGGTGGCACGGGCTGCTCGTGCACTTGCTTGTAACCGACGGAATAAGAGTCCGCACCATCGAAGGGTGGAAAGCCGACGAGCATCTCGTACAGCATCACGCCCACGGCGTAAAGGTCGCTGCGCCCGTCCACCATCTTCCCCATGGCTTGCTCCGGCGACATGTAATGCGGTGTCCCCATGGCGCGCCCCGTTCTCGTCAGGCGCCCGTGAAAACGCGCCGTCGCGATCCCGAAATCTGTGAGCAGCGCATGTCCGTCCTCGTCGAAAAGGACGTTGTCCGGCTTCACGTCGCGGTGCACGATACCGTGCCGATGGGCGTAGTCCAGTGCCACGGCCACCTGAGCGCAAACCGAAGCGGCTCGGAGCGGCGGTACGGTGCGCTCCTTCACGAGTATGTCGGCCAGGGAACCGCCAGCCAGGAAAGGCATGACTAGGTACACCAGATCGCCAGCACAGCCGTAGTCGAGTATGGCACAGATATGGGGGTGCACCAACTGACTGGCCGACTCGGCCTCCCTCCGGAAACGCTCCCGCATTTCCGGATCTTTGGCCAAGTGCTGGTGCAGTACCTTTATGACCAGCGGTCGCTCCAAAGTCGCGTGCAGTGCGTAGTACACATGCGCCATCCCCCCGCTCCCCAAGCGGCGCACGACACGATAGCGACCCGCGGTAGCGCGACGGACTTGCGTGATCTCGGGATCCGGAGGTTCGAGCGGGACGTCGCCGAGCTCTGGCAGCTCACTGCGACAGCGAAGGCAACTTACCGCAGTCGAGCGATTCCAAGTTCCGCAACCGGGGCAGAACACCTAACGACCCCTCCCCTCAGCCATGCAGCTCCATCCGTACGAAATCGTAAGGTGGCCAGGGGCCGCTACAGTGGAGCCTCAGGTGTCCGAGGCGCCGCTCCTCCTCGCGCAACGCCGCACCGAAGGCATCCCATCGCTCTCGTTCCACCAGGAACGACGCCTCGTAGAGCCCTGACCGGGCGCCGCGCGGAAGGAAAGCCACGGCACTGCGCTTGAGCACTCGGAACGAGTCGAGTGCCGTAGCCTCGATGTCAGCTTCCTCCTCCGGGCGTTCGCTACGGTCGGCCAGCCGGCTCCCGATGTGTACCCGCGCCATCTGTCGTCCTTCCATAAAGCGCAGTGCGTCGAGGAGAGTGAAGTAGTGAAGCTCCAACCAGCGCAGCAGCGACTCGCGACTACGGAATACCGTGCCATACGTGGCCGGCAAGACGGTTCTCTCCGCGAAGGCCCCTTCGACGATAGCTCGGTAAGCTGCTATCTCCCGCTCTTCCATCCCTATCGGAGCGAACGGCACTCGCCGCACCAGCGCTGTCAGTCCCCTGAACTGAACGAACTGGGCATCTGCCAACCCGGCGAGCAACTGCATCCCGCTGCGAACTACTCCGCACAGCTGCACAGCGTCGGCTCCTACACGCAGCATACGTTTGCTGGGAGTGTCCACCGCTTCCTCCGGAAAACAGGCGTTGCTCGCTGCGGCTGAGCTGCGCCGCACAGTAGTCCACCGCACGCGGATCGCTCACTAGTATCGGCCAGAGCCCGCGAAAACATTATCGCCACACCCAAGCGTCCTCGGCCGAGGCCGGAGCCCCACGACACCCTGCCCCGAACAAAGAATCTAGCCCTATCTCGGTGAAGTGCCGTTACCGCCAATGGCCAAATCGTCACCCCGTCGCCGCCCACCCACCACTGGCAGCTGCACCAGCTAGGGCGCGCATGACCTCCACCACTCCAGCTGCCAGGCGTTCCGGCCTGTAGCCGCCCTCCAACACAGCCACGACTCTCCCACTACACCAAACTCTGGCTCTCTCCACTAGCAGTCTCGTGATCCTGCCCAAATCCTGGGGCTCCAGAGTGAAACCACCTAGCGGATCGCCCCTCAAACAATCGAAACCCGCCGAGACCAGCAGCAGCTCTGGCACGAAACCGCGGGTGGCATCGTCCACACCTCTCACCAGGGTCTCCACGTACTCCCGCGGACTCAGGCCGGGCGGCATCGGCAGATTCCATACCGTTCGCAAGGGACCGCGATCGTCCGCAGCGCCTGTGCCCGGGTACCACGGCCACTGGTGCATGCTCACGAAGTGGATCCCGGGGGTCGTCTCTACGAGTGCCTGGGTCCCGTTACCGTGGTGCACGTCGAAATCCACGATGAGCACGCGCTCTACCCCGTACCTCTTCCGCGCGTAGTGCGCACCCAGCGCAACGTTCCCGAAGAGGCAGAAACCCATTCCCCGATCCCGCAACGCGTGGTGCCCTGGTGGCCGCACAGCACAAAAGGAACGCGGCGGCCCCTGTTGCGAAAAGGCCATGTCCACAGCCGTTAGCACCGAGCCGACGGCGGCCAGCGCAGCATCCCAGCTGCCCTCGCTGACGACGGTGTCCGCGTCCAGCCACCCCCCTCCGCGCCTAGCGAGCTCCTGCACCTTCTCGACGTACCGGGAATCGTGTACCGACGCGACGTCGTCCGCAGTGGCTTTGCGCCCCTCGACTAGATCCACCACGGGCGCCAGGTCCTGAGCCTCGGCTAGCGCCCGAGCGACGGCTCGCAGTCGCCCAGGATGCTCGGGGTGCCCCCAGCCCG
>DATMBI010000144.1:0-5415 GCA_035559375.1 Gemmatimonadaceae bacterium
GGCGCCGTTCAAGAGCGCGTACATCAGGCGTTTGGCAGTGTTTCGACCCAGGTGGCGTAACTTGTGCATCGGCCGTCGAATCGTCCCTCGATGTGATCAGGGCGAGGTCAGATGCGGTTCAGGTGCTAGTCTAATTGAGCCGGGGGCCGCAGCGACCTCTAAGAACTCTTACTACCGAGACGCCCCGGATGCCTAGCAGATCCAGATCCAACCCAAAAGCTACACGGAGGCCCTTGGTGCTGCCGCTATCTGAGATACGCGCTGGCGTACCCTGGCGCCTGGCCCTGTCTCGCGCCGGTCATCCCCTGCCTGCGTCCTGTTCTGCCGAGTGGCCCCCGGCCGGTGGACGGGGCAACTGGCTCTGGCTGGCCCGAGTGCGGACCGGCAAGTGGGCGCTGGACCTCTGCGATGACCTGGGTGACCAGACGGCCGCCCTGGCGCCTCACTTCGGACGCATAGTATTCGGGACTGCGAGCCCTGAGGCAGCTCATTTTGTTCGCGCCCGCATGGCTCAAGATGGCGGGCAAAACGTAGTCGCCGTGGTGTTCGACTCGTGCCACCAGCCGTTTCGTTCGCGCACGTTTGACTGCGTGACCTCAGTCGGCCCTCGACGGCCTCCGCAGCATAGGAGCACGTTCGGGGAGTTCAAACGAGTGCTGCAGCAAGGGGCATGCCTCTGCATCCTCCACCGGGACGATCCCGGGCTGCCACATGCGGGGCTGCCTCGCTCTCTGAGAGCTCAGTTGGCCTACGCCGCGAGCGCATTCTTTCTTAAGGCTCACGGTTTTAGAGCTGTTCGCGGCTACCACGTCTCGCCTTGCTGCTCCCGCCCCGCGTTCCTGATACCGCGTGCGAGGGGAAGCGCCTGCGCCATAGAGTATCTCCGCGACGACGGAACCCTGCGAGCCCGCCTGAGACGGGCCGTGGCGCGGCTGGGACTTCACGCAGCCCTGTACCCTTCCTGGATGATACTGGCTTACCGCAATGCACCATGAATTGCTTGCTCTGCTTCGGGACACGGGCCTGAAAGACCTCTCGGACGTGCATTGGTCGCGCATGATGGTGCTTGCCAACGTGCACGGGATACCAGCACCAATTGGCGAGCCTCAACCACGGCTTCCCGACCGCGGTTTTCACGTCGTCGTCTTGGGGCCGGACAATAGACCCAGGTACTTCTGCAAGTGCCGCCCTCTCAACGGCCATACTCTGCACCGTGAAACCCGTATCATGTCCGGTCTCGGTCGGAAGCCCGACCTGGCAACCGTAATCCCGGCCACGTTCGGCGTGATGGCAGGGAAGATCCAGATTCAGGTGTCGGATTTTGTTCCGGGCACGCGTATGTCAGTGCTGTTCCGCAGACTGTCACAACGGGCATGCATTGACACACTGCGTGACCTGGTGCTGCTTGCCGAACGGCTTTCCGGTGCCGCTTCGGCGGTACTCACCGAACTGCCAGAGCCGAGTGCGGAAATCGAGATCCGCACCGAAGTCGAGCGGTTACTGCTGCAGTTGGCGCCGCTGATCGGTGACGGCCGCGTCAGGGCAATCGAGCGCGCGGTGCGGGATTTGCCAGATCGTGTGCCGTGGGTGTGGCAGCATGGCGACTTCTGGCCTGCCAACATCTTACGTCACGGAACGGGGTATACCATTCTGGACTTCGAGCAGTACGGGCTCGTGGGCGTCCCGTTGTACGATCTATTTCACCTCGTGAGCACGTGCAGCAATCTCCGAGACACCTGGCAACGCGCAAAGCATCTCGCGTGGTTCGATCGCTTCTCAGAACCGGGAACATTCACTTACGCCTGTCGTGAGGTTTTGGCCAGTGCTATCCGACGTGCTCGTCTTGCACCCGGGGAAGTTGCCGCAGGTCTCTTGTACTACACGCTGCACATGGCAGCATCCATCCGCGGGCGCGGTGCTCCGCCTGCGTTCTGGCAGTCCTACGTTCATGACGCGATAACCCTTGCAGCCAGCGTAGGGGACAAAGGGCCCGTAGAACTGGTAACGCCGATGCTTACTTCTCGGGCCGCTTGACACCTCGTCGCAGCCGTGCCCTGTTTACCGAATGAATGCGGAGGTGGCGGGAACGTGAATGTGTCATCGGCGCCCTCACCGGCGGGTGGTAGACGCGCCAAGAAAGGTGTTCGCGTCGCCGCCCTGTATGGGGGGCTCATTCTCGGCACGCTCGCCCTCGTGGATCTGGTGTGCATCTTGTTCGGGTTCTTCCCGCCAAGAGTCAACCCTGGAGATCCGGAGGTCGGGTGGCGGGCAGCCGCTCCGACCGGCCACATGTATCAGGCTCGTTGCGAGGAGTATTCGACCGGCCAGGTATTCCGTTACGTGCGAAACGAGGACGGTCTCAGGACCTCCCTGTCAGCTCAGCAACTACAGCAGCACAATGCAGCCTTCAAGGTGGCCGTGACGGGGGATTCGCAGACCGACCTTTGCGCCCCCAATTCGGAAACCCACTTCGGCGTTATGGAGCGGGCGCTAAACGAGCTAGGGCTGAACGCGGTCGCATTCGCCTACGGCGCCGGCAAGTACTCGCCGCTCCAGGCGTACCTCGCCATCCTCAAGGCTGCGACTCGATACCGAGCCAACGCTCTGGTGTTGAACTTCTACACCGGCAACGACTTTCAGGACATGCTGCGGGTGGACGACCGGCCGTATTTCGTGGCGGCGGATACCGGATACGCCATCCACGCTCCGGTTTGGTACCAGGAGGACCCGCCCGATGCCCGGTATCGCAGCCGGGTGCTGTACGTGTTAAGGTCAGTCGCAAAACGGACGGGCGTTCGGAACGTGAGTCTCAGGATCCGCTACCTGTACGACGTCGCAAATCAGCAAGGCAGCGGCCTGGGGACCGTCCTGGCCTACATGAACGACCTTCGAAAGGGAGTCTCATCGGAAGTGGGCTATCCGGCTGCCTTTCTCGCTCAGATGCTCAACCAGCAGCTGTTCTTTCGGCGGTTTCCCCATAGTCGCGAAGAGAGCACGAGACGCGTCCGGGCGCTGCTGCTTATGGCGCGCCAGGAGCATCCCGACATGCTCCTGGTGTTGAGCGCGTTGCCTTCATACCAGCTGGTCCAACAACAACCCGTTGATAGTGCCCTTCTGCGTGTGCTGCGGCGGTTGCCCACAACGTACGAACAAGGTGTGCGCGAGGAACAGGAGCTTTACGAGACGCTGCGAGGTCTTGCCGCGGAAACGGGCTGGGTGTTCGTGGACAACCTCGAGCCCCTACGGAACTACGACGGGCGCGAGCGGCTGTTCAACGACTTCGACTACCACCTCCTTCCGGTGGCAAGCGAGATCATCGGCCGCGCACAGGCGGCAGCGATCGCGACTGCACTTCGCAGCGGTCGTACTCCTTACCGACGCTGAAGGTTTCGCCCGGCAGGGCGCCGCTGCCAAGGGCCTCCGAGGTCGCTGCGGATGAGCGGAAGAACGTGCTCAGCGATGCGCTCGGCCACCCGACGGTTGGCACTCGGAGTGAGATGTGCATAGTCGGTGTACATCTGTTCTTCGACGCCGGCGAACACCGTAGTCAGGTCCAGGAATGTCCCGCCGACCCGCCCGGCCATCTGACCCTCCGCCTCCCGGAAGAACTCCACTGCGCGGCGCGCGAAGGTCTCGTAGTTCGGGCGATACGATGTGACATTGAATTCAAATAGCTGTCGCTCCAGAGGGGACATAGGTTTTCTGCCACGCTCGAGGATCAGCAGCGGCTGAAGCATGAATACGGCGTGCACGCCTTCCGCTTTGAGGATTAGGCCGATGCGTTCATGCATTTTGAGAGCGTTCCGCGGGAATACTTGGCGCAACCCCGCCAACGCGGAGTCAACGTTCAGGGCGGCCTGCTCGCTCGTGCCTCGCATCATCAGATAGACGTCGCGCGCAGCTCGGGACGCAACGTGGGCGGCGGCGCTCTTTCGGAACAGCCACCAAAGATTGGCGTATGCCAGCGAATACAGGCTCGGCTCGCCCATGATGATGCGCGCGGGCAGGCCGTAGGCATAGTCCTGGAACTGGTCGTGCCGCCGGTCAAAGAAGAAAAAGTCGTTGAACCCGTCCAGGAACAGAACCATGTCCGGGTCGTAGCTGAGGATGCGTTGATTCAGATAGATGAGGTGGTGGTGCGTCCAGGTGCTGGTGATTGCGGCGTTGATGACCTCCACGCGGGTGCCAAAGAGCGAATCTTCGAGCATGCGCTCGAGGTAAGCATCAATCGTCTCGCTGTTCTTGAGGACTGCGTATTCGCGCTGAATATGAGGCCAGAGCCCCCCTAACCCATACGCCGTTGATGCCCCCATCAGGAATATGCGGTAGGTCCCTGGTGGCTTCTCGACGGCGACTTCAGTTGAGCGCCTGAAACCGGCGGAGTTGTGCCGCACGCCGCGCGTGTCCACAAAGTTGGGCGTCGGGTGGATATTCTTGTAGGCGTCGAATTCGTATTGATACAGGTGCTCGCCGTCATATCCACGGAAGATCCGCAAGCCGACTCTGGCACTGAGCTCGAGGCCTCCTGCAAGCAGAACGATGAGGATCCCCCAGAAGAGCAAGCGCTTTCGTCGAGAGAGAAGGGGGGGATTGCCTGGGTGAGTCATGAACACTCCCGATCAACCGATTTGGGGAGAGCAACGCTGGCCGCAAGTCCTACACCACGGGTGCGAAACGCCCGGGCCGGGTGTGGCGATCCGGTGCCGAATCGCCCACATGTTGCGAGACTGCAACACTGAGGACTGTGAGGTTGGGCCTATCTGTTTCTATACGGCGCCCTGTATTGCGACCGGCTTGAACATACGGGTCTAGGCACACCTCCTGCGACGGTGCCGGGCGACGCCGACGATATTCCGAGCCGAGGACGAATGCAGGATCTCGCCGCCGAACGGGCATTTTATGATCAGCTGTTTGCTCAAAACCCGGAGAATGAGCATATCTCCGGGGGATACGAGGAGCTTCACGAGATCGGTTTTTCGCGCGCGCCCGACGGCGCGGTGTTGGATCTGGGGTGCGGGACCGGAGCTCACGCAGTCCGGATCGCACGGAGCGGCCGGCCGGTGGTCGCCGTGGATCTCACGGCTCGCGGTGTGAGAATGGCTCGCGAGCGGCTTCGGCGGGAGGGACTCTCGACCGGGAGGTTTCTGGTGGCCGATGCGGAACGCCTCCCGTTCCGTGACGAGGTATTCCCCGTGGCCTGGACCTCGTTGCTGCTTCACCATTTCTCCAGACTGGACCGGCTGCCCGCGGAGATCGCGCGCGTCACCGTCCACCGCATTGTTGCCTTCGAGCCGAATGCATACAACCTGCTCACGTGGTTCGCTTTTAACGTCGTCAACCGGCTATGGGGCATTTCCGGAATGACGCCGAACCAAAAGGCCCTACGCCCCGGAAAGCTCGATCGAACTTTTTCGG
>DATMBI010000145.1:0-4383 GCA_035559375.1 Gemmatimonadaceae bacterium
GGCTGGAGCGCTCGCGTCGTGAATTCGAGCGCACCCGCGAGGCGGCAGTTGCTCGACTGAAAGGTCAAGGAGACGGACAGACCCTGTTCCCCATCGTCCAGGGCGGGACCTTCGTGGAGTTACGGCGCGAAGCGGCACGAGCCATCCGCCAGATGGGCGATTGGAATGGCTACGGCATAGGCGGATTGTCGGTCGGCGAGCCGAAGCACAGCATGATGGAAGTGCTCGAGGCGCTCAATCCCGAACTGCCGCAGGACAGGCCTCGTTACCTCATGGGGGTCGGCTTCCCGAGCGATCTCGTGGAGGGTATCCGCCGCGGTGTAGACCTTTTCGACTGCGTCGCACCGACTCGTATGGGACGCAACGGCACCGCTTTCACCAGTCAGGGCCGGCTCAACATCAAGAATGCAGCCCTGCGCAACGACCCTGGACCGCTGGACCCCGAATGCTCCTGCAGCGTGTGTACCCGTTTCAGCCGAGCCTACTTGCGCCACCTGTTCGTGAGCGAAGAACTGCTGGCGCTCCGCCTCCTCTCGCTACACAATGTACATTTCCTCCTGGAGCTTATGCGCCGCGCCCGGTCCGCTATAGTTGGCGGGCACTTCGGTGCATGGGCCACCGAGTGGATCGAACGCCTTGCCTACACCGAACCGGAACCAGCCGCATGACACTCCCATTTTTTGCGACCGTCGCGCAAGCGCCACAGGGGCGTAGCCCGCTGTTGCCGTTCCTGTTCCAGCTCGCCCTCATCTTCGCGATTTTTTACTTCCTACTCATACGGCCCCAGCAGAAGCAGCGGCGCCAGCACGAGGAACGCCTGCGGAACTTGCGTAAGGGCGACACGGTAGTCACAGCGGGCGGCATCGTAGGCGAGGTGGTGCACATTCGGGAAAATGCCAAGGACGGTGTGCCGCAAAAGAGTATGGACGATCACATCACGGTAAAATCGGGCGAGTCCAAGTTCGTCGTCGAGCGCCGCGGAATCGCCCGCGTGCTGAGCGAGGCGCCGGCTCAGGCAGCGACCCAGTGAGCGTACTGGACATCCACGTACTCGGGTCACCGGTTCTCCGTGCCGTCACCAAGCCGGTGGCGGTAGTGGACGCGGCGGTACAACAGCTGATAGACGACATGTTCGAGACCATGTACGCGGCCAGCGGCATCGGCCTGGCGGCGCCACAGGTAGGTCGCACGGAGCGTGTCGCCGTAGTTGATGTGGACGGAAACCGCCTAGTCCTCGTCAATCCGGAAATCGTGTGGACTGAAGGGAGCGACGTTGCCGAAGAAGGGTGCCTGTCGATACCCGGTGTTTTCGGTGACGTCGAGAGAGCGCTGCGAGTGTCGGTGCGCGCCCTAGACAGGGATGGAAACCCATTCGAGGTGGAGGCTGCGGAGCTGCTGGCGCGCGCTATCCAGCACGAGGTGGATCATCTCCACGGCCGCCTCTTTATAGATCACCTGTCGTTTCTGAAACGCCGCGCCGCTCTGGCACGCTGGGAAACCCTCAAGGAACGCTATCCGGAGTACCTTCGCAAGCTCCAGCCACTGCGAAATACCGTTCCGGCGGGCGAGCGACCGCAGTCCGAGAACCTTTAGATGCGGGTCCTCTACTGGGGGACTCCTGAGTTTGCCGTACCCCCGCTCAGAGCTCTGGCGGAAGAAGGGCACGAGATAGTGGCCGTAGTAACGCAGCCCGATCGCCCGCGGGGACGCCACCATCACACACTAGTGCCTCCGCCGGTCAAAGTGGTAGCTCTGGAGGACGACATACTGGTCCTGCAACCGGAGCGTGCTCGCGATCCTGGTTTCCTGGAACGGCTGCGCTCGCTCGAACCGGAGATCTCGATCGTGGCTGCATACGGCCAGATCCTCTCTCGTGAAGCGATCGAACTGCCGCCTCTCGGCACCCTCAACATCCACGCTTCGCTCTTGCCGCGTTGGAGGGGCGCGTCACCGATCCAGGCGGCTATCCTGGCCGGCGACGAAGTCACAGGTATCAGCATCATGCGGATGGTGGAGCGCCTCGATGCTGGGCCGGTTCTCTTGCAGCTGCGAACCCCCATCGATGACGGCGAGACCGCCGGCGAACTGGAGGTGCGTCTAGCGGAACTAGGCGCCGAGGCCATCGTCGAGGCGCTCACGATGATCGCGTTAGGCACGGCCCAGGAGACCCCGCAAGACGAATCCGCTGCCACGTACGCCCCGCGGATCGATCGTCGGGCTGCTAGGCTCGAATGGACCCGCGCGGCGACGGACATCGCCCGTGCGATCCGGGCCTTCGATCCACGTCCCGGTGCCTTCACTACGTCGCGCGGGATCGAAGTAAAACTGTTCGGCGCCCGCTCGGGACCGCCCGGAGCCGCTGGTGACCCAGGTCAGGTGCTTGCGGTCGACGAAGACGGCCTCGTGGTGGCATGCGGGGAAGGTGCCGTGAAAATCGCGTACGTGCAGCCCGCCGGTAAGCGCCGCATGGCAGCGTTCGACTGGTACCAGGGCCGGGGAGTTAGGCTAGGAGAAATACTGGGCAGCTAGCCGGCCGGGGGTCGCTATCTTTTCTTGCATGAAGAACGACGAGGCGCGTGGCGGGACGAGCACCGCGCTCCCGGAAGGCAAGGTAACGGAATCCAGGGTTGCCGCTGCCGAGATCCTAGCCGACCTCCGCCGCGGCGAATTGGTGGACGCCGCCATGCAGCGCCACTCGATTCGCTTGGATTGGCGTGACCGGCGCTGGCTGCAGGAACTGATCTACGGTACGCTGCGCAATCGCGAGCGCATAGACGCCGTGCTGGCGACACGCGTTCGCGGTGGCCTCGCTCGCTTGGACGCCGACCTGCGGGACACGCTCAGGTTAGGTGCCTACCAACTCCTTTACATGGGCAGCGTGCCCTCCTATGCGGCCATCGCTCAAACGGTGGAGCTAGCCAAGGCTCGGCACGGCATCGGCGCCGGCGGGTTGGTCAACGCAGTGCTGCGCCGCTTGGATAGAGAGCGGGACAGTCTGGAGGATCCCGCAGCTACCGCTGTCGACAGCATCGAGCGCTTGGTCCTGACGTACTCCCACCCCAGGTGGTTGGTAATGCGCTGGGTGGAACGCTGGGGCGAAGCCGTTGCGGAACAGCTTCTGGCGGCCAACAACCGCGAGGCAGCGGTCTACTTGCGACCGTTCGGGGTCGAGCTGGCCGAGTTGCAGAAGCTCCTCGATGAAAGCGAGATCCACTACGTCGGGTGCGAGCTCGTGCCGGACAGTCTAAGGCTTTCTAGTTCTGTGAACCTGACCGAACTCGGCGCCTTCAAGCAGGGATTCTTCTTCGTACAGGATCCAGCTGCTACGCTCGTTACGCGTTACGCTTCGTTCGAGCCAGGATCACTGGTCGTAGACGTATGCGCAGCTCCCGGGGGAAAGAGCCTGGAACTGGCGCGCTCGCACGTCGTGATCGCAGCCGACCGTTCTCAGTCGCGCATCCGGCGCCTGGCGGAGAACGTGGGGCGCCTGCGTGCGTCGAATGTCGAGCTCGTAGTCATGGATGCTGGCTCGCCTGCACTGCGTCCGGTAACGAGCGTGCTTCTTGATGCCCCGTGCACTGGCACCGGTACGTTCCGGAGGCACCCCGACGCGCGCTGGCGGCTGAAGCCAGCCGATATCGCCGTCAGCAGTGCCGTCCAGCGCAACTTGCTGGAAGGAGCCGCTGCTGCAGTGGCCCCCGGAGGGCTACTCGTCTACAGCACGTGCTCGCTGGAGCCTGAGGAAAACGAAGCTCAGGTCGAGTGGTTCCTAGGCGAGCACGACGGCTGGGTGTTGGAGCCACCACCGAAGGGCGCGGTTCCTGAGGATGTTCTAGACGGGCTCTACCTCCGCGTCCTCCCCCACGTGCACGGGGTAGATGGCGCCTTCGCGGCGCGACTTCGCCGCCGCCGTTGAACCTGATGCGCCACCGCACGGTATCGCTGCTCGTTTATACTGGCGCCGCACTCGCGGGTTTCGCCGCGGGCTGGGCTGTGGTGGCACTGTTCGTGTTTCCGCCCAAAGCACAGAGCGGCTCACTGGTGACGGTACCCGCCGTAGTCGGCTTACCGTACGACTCGGCAGCCAAACGATTGGCCGAGGTCGAGCTGGAGGCGGTGATGGGTGACGCAAGATCCAGTGCCACTGTGCCTCGTTCTATCGTTATCGCGCAGTCGCCACTCCCTGGAACTCGCGTGCGCGCAGGCGGGCGCGTGACGCTGGACATCAGCGCGGGGCAGCGCCGTGCCACCGTGCCGCCACTTGCGGGGCTCAGCGAAGCAGAGGCGATAGCCCTGCTTCGACGCCGCGACCTGACGATAGGTGCTATCGCGCGCAGGGCCGCGGCGGAACCCAGGGGAACCGTGCTTTCTTCGCAACCCGAT
>DATMBI010000146.1:0-8490 GCA_035559375.1 Gemmatimonadaceae bacterium
GAAGTATGAACGGGCGCCCGCTTCCTCCTGGGAGCCGGGATATGCGAGACATAGTGGCCTACATGGCCTTTCTCTCGCTCGGCTATCCGGTGGGATCTCGCGTGCAAGGCCAGGGGCTGCGGCAGTTACCGCCCCTGAGCGGCGACAGCGCTCGTGGTAAAGCGCTCTTTGCATCTGTCTGTGCGACGTGTCACGGAACCGATGGCGGTGGCACCGCGGTGGCGCCGCCGCTTTGGGGACCGCGTTCGTACAACATCGGCGCCGGCATGGCGCGCGTACGTACTGCTGCAGCATTCATTCGGGTAGCCATGCCGCGGAACGCACCGGGTACCCTCGACGACCAGCAGGCGTTCGATCTGGCCGTTTTCATAAACCGTCAGACACGTCCCGATTTTCCAGCCAAAGCGCTGGATTGGCCCAACGGCGACGCGCCACCGGACGTAGCCTATCCTACGTTAGGCGCGTCCCGTTCGACGAAACGCTGAGTAGACTCCTCTTTTCTTTCTTGACAGCAGCTATGGCGCCAGAGGATCGTTGGAGCTCGCTGGTATAGTTGTCTCCTGAGAGGTTCGAAGAAAATGCTGGCAACACAGTTGGCGCTTTGGCTGCTCCTGCAGGGAGCCACTATTCCACCGCTCCGCGACCCGGCAGTTGCGCGGGACGGGCGACTGGCCGTAGCCGTGGACGGCGATATTTGGGTCCGTGATCTGACCGGTAGCTGGCAGCAGGTGACTAGCGGACCTGCCTGGGACCGAGAGCCAGCCTGGAGCCACGAGGGGGATTACCTCGTATTCGTGTCGGATCGCAAGTACTCCGGCGCTGGGGCGGCGGGTGTAGGTGGCGGTGGAGTGGAGCGAGGGCCTACTCCCGGACTGTGGCGAATCTACGTCGACCGACGAGGCGGGGCCCTGCCGGAGCTACTGTTTGCGGATTCGCTGGGCGTAGCCGAGCCCAGCGTCGCACCCGGGGGGGCGATAGCATTCGTCAGGGGGCGGGGGAGCGACGCAAGGCTCTGGATCCGCGAACCGGACGGGAGCTTGCGGCGTCTTACGAGATGGCAGAGCGGGGAGCGCTGGCCCGCAGTAGATCCCAGTGGCCGCTACGTGGCCTATGTCCAGATCGCCGCAGGAGCGCGACGCTTGCGCCTCGCTGCCATGGACGGCAGCCGCGATACTGTAGTAGTGGCCGATCGTGCTCCCGAGCGGCCCACTTGGTCTCCGGACGGAGCACGCCTGGCTTTCTACTCGGCCACGCCGCGGCCGGGAATCTACGTTACGCCGCGAAGCGGGTGGTACGTCAATCTAGTTACGCCGGAGCGCGGAGTGCCCGCGTGGAGTCACGACGGAAGCACAATCGTTCTCGCCGACCGCACCGGAGAAGAGCCGAGTTACAATGGAGACCCCGATCGGGGTCTGGATCGTACGGCGGCGGAGCGTCTAGGAGAGCCGGGGCGCCAGCTCGTCACCGTGTCGGCACCGCACCCTCCCGACGACAAACCGGATACGATGGCGGTCGCGATCGCCTTGGATCGGGGCGAACGAAACGCGGCTGCCTTCGACCGGTTTTGGGATCGGCTCGATAGAATTTACTACGCTGGTGGCGAGGGTAACTCCTTCCGGAGCCAGTGGCTGGCTCTACGCGATCGTTATCGCCCGATGGCACTCGCCGCGCGTGACGACGCAGAGCTGCAGAGGTTGCTGTACCGAATGCTTCGGGAACGGCCGCCTTTGCGTCGCGAGGTCGAGGGGCGGGCCGCCGTTTCCAGTGCCCACCCTGTGGCAACGCGCGCGGGGCTCGAGATTTTGCAGCGTGGCGGTAACGTAGTGGATGCTGCAGTAGCCGTCTCGTTCGCGTTAGGCGTCGTCGAACCGGATGCCAGCGGAGTGGGTGGCTACGGCGAGATGCTCGTCTATCTGGCTGGGATGGATCGACCGGCGCTCATCGAGTTCATGGCACGCGTGCCCGAAGAGGCTACCCTCGACAATGCCAGCCTGCTGGAGGGCGGCCGCTACCCTTCGGACGGTCCGATTCTGGCCATGGTGCCGGGTACTGTAGCCGGGATGTACCGAGCCTGGCAGCGGTACGGAAGCAAGAGGGTGACCTGGGCCGATCTGCTCGCTCCGGCGATACGTGCCGCGCGTCAGGGATACGAGGTCAGCGATGGGCTGGCCACTACCTTGCGGCGAGAGCGAGAGCGGTTCCTCAAGTATCCCGGGAGCAGGGCGCTGTTCTTCCCTAACGGCGAGCCGCTGCGAGCAGGCGATACGCTTCGCAATCCCGACCTCGCTTGGACGCTCGAGCAGATCGCACGAGGTGGCGCTGACGCTTTCTACCGGGGTCCCATCGCCGAGCGCATGGTTCGTGACTTGCGAGGTCAAGGAAGCGCCATCCGCCTCAGCGATCTGGCTCGCTACTTCGCCGCAGACCGAGAGCCTGTGTCTACGACTTACAGAAACGCGACAGTCTACTCGAGCGCCCCTCCGGCCAGCGGCGGGGCGGTACTCGCCGCACAACTCAACGCACTGGAGAATTTCGGGAGGCCGCAGCTTTACACCGACGACGCGGCCACGCTGCACGCCATGATCGCCGCCTGGCAACTAGTACCGTCGGGGCGCGGTCGCATCGGCGATCCAGCACTCTGGCCGGTGGACTTGTCTCCTTTCGTGAGCAAGGATACAGCTCGCGCTCGCTGGCGTTGCTTCGATCCGAACCGCGCTCTTGCGCCCGACATGCTGCGCGGCGACGAACTTTCGTGCGACAGTCGTCAGCGAGGCAACGCCGATCTGGATGGCAGTAACCTTTCGTCGAGCTTGCTGGACGGCGTCTTCTGCAACTCCACCGTGATGTTGGAAGCTGCAGCTTGCCGATCCAGCGGCACCACTGCTTTTGCTGTCGCCGACGGGGAAGGTAACGTCGTAGCGGTGACCCAAACGCTGGGCACTTGGGGCGGCAATTTCTACGTTACCCCTGGGTTGGGGTTCCTGTACAACGACAAGCTTACCTCGTACGGCACCGATCCTGGAAGTTACGGAGCGCGACTTCCGTACGCGCGGCACGGTAGCACGCTGGCTCCCACCGTCGTGGAGAGGCGGGAGGCGGGCGGGGGACGCACGCTAGTGGCCTTGGGTGCGGCGGGCAACGCTTGGATCACGAGCGCCGTCTTTCAGACACTGGTGGGCATTCTGGATTTCGGATTGGGTCCGCAGCGAGCACTAGAACTGCCGCGCTTTCTGGTGTCGCAGCGTTCCGGCGGTCGCGGTGGCGAGGCGAGCCGCGAATCGGTGGTCGCGATAGAGGACGGTTTCGCGCCAGATGTGGTGCGGCGGCTGCGCGAGATGGGCTACAACCTCGACTTCATCTCTGCCGCGGGTGAGCTACGTATGGGTTACGGTGCCGCTGTCGTCGTGCGAGGGGGTGTGGTAACCGCCGGTGCCGACCCACGCCGCTCGGGCAGTGCCGGGGCGGTGCCCTAGCTTCGATGGACACGCCGTGGAGTTTCGTTAGGTGAACGACGACTGGCCGCCGACGGGAGGGTCCGTCGTGCCTAACGGCATCAGGAATAGGGCAGGGGTGGCGTTAGGCGCTGGCCTGGTCACCGGTACGGCAGCCGGGCTAGTAGGGGTCGGCGGTGGCGAGTTCCGTATCCCGGTACTGCTCTACCTCTTCCGCTCGCAACCGAGGACAGCGGCGGGGGTGAATCTCCTAGTCGGGCTCTTCACCGTACTCCTCTCGCTATGGCGGCGCTGGTCTCAGCACTCCTGGTCGATAGAGGACGCCTCGCTAGCCACTGTATTAGCGGCAGCATCGCTTCTCGGCGCTGTGGTGGGTGCACGAGGCGCGCATCGCCTAAGGACGCCTCTGTTGAGGAAGGCGGTCACCATCTATCTCGTCGTCGTAGGCCTCTGGATGATCGTGGAAGCGGTCACGCGTACCGACCGCACGTTTCTCGAGCCTCAGGGAGCAGCCCGCCTGCTGCTAGCTGCCGTCATAGGGTTCGCCATAGCAGTGGCCAGTGCCGCGCTCGGTGTGGCGGGAGGCGAGATGCGAATACCGGCTCTGATGTATCTCTTCGGCATTTCCATCCGCAGCGCCGGTACCATAAGTCTTCTGGTATCCATTCCCACCGTAGCGGCCGGTGCGCTCACCTACCGCCGCCTGGGACACGTTCCCAATGGAGTGCTACCGATCGGTCTAGCTATGGCCGCGGGCTCGCTCGCCGGCGTCCTGCTCGGCGTTGCGCTTCTCCCCCACGTGGACTCGCATACGCTCAAGGGCGTTTTGGGCGGGGTCCTGTTGCTGGCCACCATGGGGATAGCACGCACTGGCTCGATGATGGCGCCGAGTCGGTGATCGCGGCAGCACCACCATTTCTGCGGTGCATTTGACTTTGTATGGTCAAGTACTTTATGTTGCCGCCCAATTCCTGACCAGGAGATTCAGTGCGTTCGACGTCACCGCAGGCTGTCTTGGCCATATCCCTCGCACTGGCGACGCTAGGCGACTGGCTGCTGCGCGCCACCCCATGGGGCATCAATGCAGCACTGTGGGGAAGCACGCTGGCGCTGGCCACAGCAGCCATGACCGCACGCGACCACCGATCCCACCGGCCGCCCGATCGTCTGGCGATCGGCAACCTCCTGCTCGGAACAGCGTGCCTGACAGTATTCGCACTGCGCGATGCGGAAGCTCTCTTGGTCTGGTGCGCCCTCGCATTCCTCGCAGCACTTGCACTGCAGTGCGCTGCAACGCTCGGTTTCCAACTCGCCACGCTGCGCTTGAGCGAAGCCGCCATCACTGGCATCGAACTGGGACTGCGCCTGTTATGGCAGCCGATTCTTTTGGTGCTCCGCGATCTGCCACACAACCTGAACGCGCGTAAAGCGAATCGGCCGCGACGCTGGCCTGCCATAGTAGGCGGCCTTTTCCTCGCCGTGCCGATAGTGTTGATCTTCGGAGCACTCCTGAGGTCGGCCGATCCGCTCTTCGCAAGACTCACGGATCGCTTCCTCGTGTGGGACCTGTCTACCGTGGCATCGCACGTCGTCGTGATCGCCGCACTTACCTGGCTAGCATCCGGATACCTGTACGGACTACTGCAGCGAGAGCGCGTCCTGCCGCTTCCTGCGGCGGTGGCACCGGTACACCTAGGCGTGGTGCAAGTTGCCATCCCACTGGGTGCGCTCGCACTGCTTCTAACCTCCTTTGCAGGGCTGCAAGCGAGGTACCTCTTCGGTGGCAGAGAAATCGTCCTGGAAACTGCAGGGCTTACGCTAGCTGAGTACGCCCGACGCGGGTTCTTCGAGCTGGTGGCCGTCTCGGCCCTAGTTCTGGTGGTGCTGTGGCTTGCCCATAGCGTCCTCGACAGATCTATCGAAGCACCTAAGCTGCGCAGCGTCGGGACCTTGAGCGCGGTGCTGCTGCTACTGGTTGGAACCGTGATGGCATCGGCCATCGTACGTTTACGCCTCTACATGGAAAACTTCGGGCTCACCGAAGCCCGCGTCCACGCGATAGCGTTCATGGTGTGGCTGGCTGCGGCGACAGGTTGGTTCGCTGCCACCGTCCTTCGCAAACATCCTGAACGCTTTCTCTCCGGATGCGTGACAAGTGCCTTCGTCGTCCTGCTCGGGCTCGCGCTAGCGAACCCGCAAGACTTGGTAGCGCGCACCAACCTCGGCCGAGCCACTCACGGAAAAGAATTGGACGCAGCTTACCTGGGCAGTCTAGACGCGGACGCAGTACCGGCGATCGCAGCTTACTGGCACGCGCTCGACAGCGACGACAAGTGCTCGCTGTGGAAACGGCTCCTGCAAAAATGGACAGCCCCCGAGGCAGATTGGCGCCGCTGGAACCTCGCTCGAAATCGAGCCGTGCGCGCGGTAGCGGCGCTACAGCCGCCGGCCTGTCCGAGCAGTGGCGCACCTAGATGAGACGCGCAGCACGCGAGGCGGTGCGCTGGATCGGTTCGGGACTCTTAGATCAAGGCCACGGGAGCGGAATCGGCGCAGGCCGCGCGCGACGGGCAGGATCGTCGCGCCCTTCGAAGTAGCGATCGATATCGCGCAAGGCCATGGCTACGTGCGGCCCAGGCGTGCCACTCATGCCAGAAAGCCGAGTCCTCAATCTGGCCAGGTGCCACTCCACTACGGCCCGAACCTGCGCGGTCGCTCGGCGGCTGCCTGCTAGATCCAGTAAGCCATCCAGGACTGCTCGCTCGGACACTTCCTTCAACGCGCGTAAGTCTCCACCCTCGTCACTCTTCCCCCATGTGGCCGCGACGAGGGCTCCTACGACCTCGTCTAACGACGGGTTAGTGCTGTCGGCGGCATGAAAGGCGACGAGCCGCGCCGCCCGTTCCGGCTGTAACAATCCGTCCACGATTTCCTGAGCCAGACTATGTGCCGTTCCGATAGGATCGAAAGCCGGAGCTGCCGCCGACGAAATCGGAGCGACGTCGCTGTCCCAACCGAAGGGAACGGGATGGATGAGCCGCACGACTCGCTCGGGAATGGCCAACGCCGCGGGCTGCAGTGCCGAGAGAACGAGGCGCAAGGCGTGCCGTTGCTCGTCGGCGGGCACTATCCTAGTCGGCTCCTCGCCGTCCCCTCGCAATGCATAGCTGTAATCCATCCCGCCGACGTACTTGATAGCGCCCTGGAGCGCAGAACGATGATGCAAGTAGACGTGGGCGAAGCGACGATTGAGTGCCGCTAACGGCTCGCCTGGAAGCAACGCCCTAGTATCGAAGCGCTCGACGAGAAGCCTGCGAACCTGCATGGTGCGCTCCAGTGCCTCGAGCATAGTACTTCCTTCGACCCACTGCGTGGCTGCCGGGATCGAACCGGAAGGAGAGGCGTGAGCATCTGTGATGAACCGGAGACCGCGCGACGCGGCATCTCGCATGATCGCCGCAAGACCAGCCGCTTCGCGTGCGGAGTCAGGGTACCATGTGTAAGCGTACCGAATGGCAAGTGTGTCGTGAGCGCCGGCTCCATTACGGTACGCGGAGCCGATGTCGAGACGTCCCTGCGCGTCGAGTCGTACCAGCGGAGCAGGGTAATCCATGACCGACGCGCGCCCCTGGGAGGCTGCAATGAAGTTGTGCGCCAGACCCAACGTATGTCCGATCTCGTGTGCAGCATGCTGGCGGCGTCGCGCCATCGTGAAGGCTTCGGCGCTCACGGCCAAAGCCTGCGCGCCACCAGCTGCCGGGATCAACCCCATATAGATGTCGAAATTCACCAGCGAACGATACGAGTCCATCCTCACCACTGTCTTGATGATCTCGCCGGTACGCGGATCCGCGAAAGACGGACCCACAGAAGGCCCCCGGTCGCTGCGATGTACCCAGGCTATGAAGTTGTAGCGCACATCCATTGGATCCGCGTCGGGCGGTAGGTCTTCGATGCGGAAAGCGTTGCGGAATCCAGCTGCTTCGAAAACCTTGTTCCACCACATCCCGCCCTCACGAAAAGCACTGCGATACGGTTCGGGAATGGCAGGATCCAAGTAGTAAACGATAGGCCGTACCGGCTCCACCAATTCGCCCCGCAGGTATGCAGCGGTGTCCTTGGGTTCGAGGCGCCAGCGAACTAGCCAGCGTCTCCGGTAGTCCGAATCGAAACCCTGCGAGAAGTCGAAGAAAACGTTCGCGAAGATCCCGGCACGCGGGTGAAATTGGCGTGGCTTGTACCCGGGCGCTGGCAGCGCCACGAAGCTATGGTGCACCTCGATGGTCGTAGCACGCGCATCCGGAGCATGGCGCGCCAATACCTGCGGCGGATCTTCGCTAGCGAAAGTCAGAATCGCCCGTACCTCGCTGTTGAGCGGGAAGGATTTCGTATGCTCAGCGTCGATCGCGCTGCGGTTGCGATCCACGCGCGGCGGAGCTCCTGTCCCGCGCAGGCGCGAACTTACGCCCAAGACATCCGAAAGGAAAAAGTCACTGGCATCGACTATCAGCGCGCCACCTTCCTCGCGCTGTATCTCGAAACTCGCCAGCACCGAGCGGGGAAAGGACTGCTCCACGGCCGAGCGTGCGGCTTCGCCGCCTGCTAGAGAGCGAAAGCGCTCGTTGAGCATCACTAGCAGCACTCGCGGGCCGCGACGTTCGAAACGGACCACCGCTTCGGTACCCAGCTCACCCCGATCTAGAGCCGGCGCCGTCGAACCCACGCCAGCTGCTAGAGTCGTGAAGTAGAGCATCTCCTGTCCGATTTTCCGGATGCTGAGATACACCCTCCCACTAGCTGCGTCGTAGCGCACCGGTAACAGCGTATCCTGTGTTGCCTGCGCTCTGGCGCTAACTCCCGACGCGGACACGAAAGCTACGAATGCTGCGCAAAACGAAATGCGGAGCGACAGTGGATGCACGGCGGTTCCTCCGGAACGGTGGTCGGCGCGCGAACGGCTGGCTCGGCCTAGTCTAGCGAACTCAGCGAGCCCGATCTCGCCCGGCTATAACCTAACGCTCCAACTTGAGCGCGGCAC